>JAGAEK010000013.1 GCA_017828835.1 Oscillospiraceae bacterium
CGCGAATTTCGAACTGAAACAATTCACCGTCGGCGTGACGGTTTCTCCGACTGAAGGCGGAAGCGTATCCGGCGACGGAACGTACACCTACGGACAATCGGTCACCGTGAGCGCTACGGCGGGTGACAATTACAACTTCATAAGCTGGACGGAAGACGGCAAAGAAGTCAGCAAGGAAACATCCTACACCTTCACCGCCGAAGCGGACCGCAATCTCGTCGCGAATTTCGAACTGAAACAATTCACCGTCGGCGTGACGGTTTCTCCGACTGAAGGCGGAAGCGTATCCGGCGACGGAACGTACACCTACGGACAATCGGTCACCGTGAGCGCTACGGTTAACAACGGGTATGTTTTCCTCGGTTGGTACAGAGGTGACGATAAGGTTACCGACGATCCCAGCTATAGCTTCACAGTTTCTGCGGACATCGATCTCATAGCGAAATTCCGCGCTAAAGAAGTTTATACTGTAATATGGCAGAACGAGGACGGCTCGGTAATAGAAAGCAAGACATATACCGAAGGCGAAGACGCTCCGACAACAGACATAATCCCAACCAAGGCTGACGACGACCAAAACACCTACACATTTGAAAAATGGGACGACGGCACGGTCGACGGCAAAACGACGACATACAGGCCGACCTTTACAGCCGTTCCGAAGCCCGTTTACACAGTAGCGGGAGAACCCGCTGCCTATACGCTCGGCACGTCGGGTGATCTGACTGTTACCGTTAACCGCGAGCCGGACGACGACAAATGCTTCGATCACTTCACCGGCGTCGAGATCGACGGAAAGGCGCTGACCGAAGGAACGGACTTCACTGCGGCAAAAGGCAGCACGGTCATAACGATCAAGGCGGCTGCTCTTGAAGATCTCGCCGAAGGCGAACACACCGTCAAAGTGCTGTTCGACGACGGAGATGTCGAAACGAAGATCACCGTCAAGGCTGCCGAGCAGACGAGCCCCCCGACCGGCGACGGCGATGTGATCTTTATCTGGTGCGTTCTTATGGCAATCTCCGGTGCGATTCTCGCGATCGCGTTCAGAAAGAGACGGACTGCTGTGAGATAAACTCAGGTAATTCAAAACACTTCAGGTGTCGAGAGATGATCCCGACACCTGTTTTTTTTTGTAAAACGCTTTGCGCCGCACACCGCGCAGTCCCCTAATAACGGCGCAAGTCAAGGTGCTTTGGTACGGCGGCATTTCATACTTCATATCTGTCAGAAAACTCGGTTGGTTTTGTTCCTATAAACCGGAAGTTGTCATTTCCTTGCAAATCGAGGACCTTCCTCACCAATCTCTCCAGTTGGGAGAAATCCGCACTTTTGAAGCACTCGTATTGATGCAAGATTGTCGGCTTCTACTTCTGCCTCCACGCAGTATACTTTATGCTGCTGCAGCACCCACTCAACAACAGCATTGACCGCCTCGGTTGCATAGCCTCGTCCCTGATATTCTTTCGAAATACCATAACCAATCTCCGTTGAACCATTAGGAGAAACTCCTTTAAAACAGCATTCTCCAATGTGGGTTCCATCCTTTTTCTCAATCATCCAAATAGCATAATAATTCCATTCTTCCGGATGCATAAGACAACCGTCAAGCATTTCCTGATAAGCAGTTTTCAAAACATCGTTTGTCTGACTTGATATAAAATCTTTCATTTCTTCTTTCGAAGCCGGATAGATGTGCAGCCGTTCCGTTTCTATCATATATGTTTACCACACCTCCAAAATTATAAGCGGTCGTTGAACTGATCCCTGCGAAAAACGAGCAGTATATGGAATTGCCGCCGCGGTCAGAGTATCTTACGTATTATGAAAAACCTCAGGCGCATCGGCAAAAGGTCAAAGAGGATCAGCAGCGGATTGCGGTTTACCGAATACGCAAATCCCGGTTTATTTTTTTTCGCTATCGAAAGCAATTTCCGGGCGATCTTCGCCGGCGGTATGCGCCTTGATTCGACTCTGTCGACTATACCGCGAAACCTTTTTGCGTTACACTTATAGATTTCCGTCTTACGGCAGAATTCGTCGAGCTGTTTCGTCGATTCGCCTATCATTCCGGTATCGACCGCGCCGGCACGCAGAACCGAGACGGATATACCCAACAGCTGCAGTTCCATTCTGAGCGAATATGCATAATTATCGAGTGCACTTTTCGATATCCCGTAAATGCCGGTGAACGGCAGAGGATCGCGCACGGCAAGTTCGCTCGTAACTATGATTATCCTGGAATTCTCTTTAAAAAGCGGAAGAAACGTCTTATTTACCAAAAACGCGCCTTTAAGGTTCACGTCAATTATTTTTTCAAATTCTCGTGTCGGCATCTCGACTAAGGAATCGAGCGCGTATATTCCCGCCAAATGTATAACCGCGTATAATTCATCGACCGTTTCGGACGCCTTTTGGAAAGCCTCCCGCACGCTGTTTTCGTCTCTTACGTCCATTTGCAGCGGAATAACGTTATCACGTCCTTCGCATGGCAATATATCGGCGGCAAGAACGCGGTATCCGCTCTGCTCGAATAAATCCACTGCGGCTTTTCCCATTCCCCCGCCCGCACCGGTTATAAGAACGCTTTTCATATTCTGTACCTCCTATTGCGCTGCCGTGCTCTCATACAGATATCCGCAATTTGTTTTTCTTTATTATATCACCAAATCGCAGTTTATCAAACAGGTGTGAAAAACATCAGCTAAAAAAAGCCGCCCGTGCGGGCGGCTTTGATCGGTCTTGCAAAAATGCGCCGTTTTATATACGCATTGGCAAAAAAATAAAGCCTTAGCAATAGCGAGGGGGTTCGGGGTGCAATTCCCCGGGGTCTCAACCATTTCTAACGGCTTCAACCATAGTATAAACGATTCTTTGTCAAAAGTCAAGCCACGGTTTGAGTCATTCTATTTAATATTTTTTAGATTAAGTATAATTGATTTTGCCAACTTCGTTATATCCGCTCGTTTTTATTGAATTCTCATAAAAATGTGATATAATATTTATTGACGGAACGCCTGACGTACTGTCATTGATCACGAAAACAAGGAATACTAAACGCCGTAACAGGTCTAATGAAAGCAAACTTTATGCTGTGAAAAAACATAACGGTCAGGAGGAACGAATATGAGCACGAACAATCCTACCCCCGGCAAAGGCGGCAACAGATACGTGCCGTTCGAAAAGCGTACCGGAGCGAGTTCCGATGTCTTCTTTACCCGCGATCTGTCCGAAAACGGACTGAAAAAAATCTACGACAAGGTCAGTTCAGTTCTATGCGGAAAGATTGCTGTCAAACTGCATACAGGCGAGGCGCAGGGTCCTAACATAATCCCCCGCCCCTGGGTCAAAGAGCTGTTCGCTTCCCGTCTTTCTAATGCGGCGATCATCGAAACGAATACTTACTACGACGGCAGCCGTTACACCACCGAAGCACATCGCAAAACACTGGAGATCAACGGCTGGACCTTCTGCCCTGTCGACATCACCGACAGCGACGGCGTCGCCGCACTTCCCGTAAAAGGCGGCAAGTGGTTTGATGAAATGCACGTTGGAAAGAGTATGCTCGAATACGACTC
>JAGAEK010000105.1 GCA_017828835.1 Oscillospiraceae bacterium
GACGGTGTATAATGAAGCTACTGAATCCGTCAGCTTGTTTATCAGCGGTCGGAAGAGGGAAAGTCAAACGATAAACTAAGCGCGTAGAAAATTGTGAGGATGGGTTTTCGGACAGGGGTTCGACTCCCCTCGCCTCCACCAAGATAAGATTGCTATTTTAACAAGATAGCAATCCTTATTTTGCCTTAATCTGGATTATTATGTTTTTTTGGGGGAGGTAATCCGTTTATGAGTATTGATATAGAAAATATCTTAACGGAATTAAAAAAAAGACGTGCAATATTCGTTTCAGAAGCAGATTTTCAGTTTTCGATTGCGTGGATCATTCAAGAACAATATCCGAAATTCAATATTCGCCTTGAATACTGCCCGGATTTTGATAGAACAATGCACATAGATATTCTCATAATTGACAATGAGGGAAAATGGATTCCAATCGAGTTGAAATATAAAACAAAAGGTTGTTCTCTACGAATTGAGGAAGGCGAATATGTACTTGCAAACCACTCCGCGAAAGACGTTAACTGTTATCTTTACCTCAAGGATCTTCAAAGAATTGAAACAATAAAAGGCAAAAAACCGTCAGTATTCTCCGAGGGTTACGCAATAATGCTTACAAATGATCCTACATATCGTAATGAGCCAAGAAAAAGAGATTGCATCTACAAAGAGTTTTCTCTTTATGATGGAGCAATAAAAAGCGGTACTATGAGATGGTCTGAGAACGCAAGTCAAGGAACGATACGTGGTAATGAAAAACCGATAGAGCTCAAGGGAGAGTACAAGATTGAGTGGAAAGAATATGGCAGTGTAGAAGACAGTAAGGCAGGGAAGTTCTATTATCTCTGTAATAGGATAGGGAGATAAACCATTTGTATTATCCTTCTTGACGTTACGAAAATTAACGATGCGGGTACTTTTGTTGAAATTGCAATTTTTAGCCATCAAAGAAACCTCTCTTGTCTACCAATGCAAAAGAGGTTTTCTTTGTTGATGTAACCTTGTGATTATGCTATAATATCATCAATAAAACATGATTTGATTTGCAGAAAAGAATGATTTAGAAAGGGAGAAAAGATGGAAATTGAATACCTTGATGAAATAACAGAAATAGGAGATGCCTTTATAAAGCGTTTTGTTTTGTCTTGGGAAAGCTTTCAGATCAAGCATAAAGATTGGATTGAGGAAATGAGCAAGCAGGACTATCCGATCGATAAACAATGGTATGATCAGGCCTATATGTGGGACAAGATGGATTCCACATATCCCGGTGCATCCATGAAGGAAGCTTTGGATTATCTTCGCGAGCATCCCGGCATTGTCTATTTTATGACCGAAAAAGGTGAGGGACAATACTTTCAGGGAACGAAAACGATTGATTTCATTGCAAAAACAGATGCTTATCAGTTGGCTGAACGGATTGAATACGAGTGGAATGAGTCTTACAGAGTAGTGAGCCAGAATATGTATTTACCCGATGCGCTCCCGGATGATTTGTACGTTTTTGATTCAACGATGAAGTGGTGTGTCGTATTTACGCATGAGACAACCGACTGGGAAGCAGAGAAAGCAGACGATGGGATGAAAGTAGTGCAAAGCAGATATTGCATCATTTGTAAGGAACAGTAATTCAATGAACATTAAAATAGAAGATCTGTGTTTTAAATATGATAAAAAAGCCGCCTACACTTTAAATAATGTCAGTTTGCTTATAAACGACGGAACTATCAACGTTTTACTGGGATTAAACGGTAGCGGGAAAACTACATTGTTAAAGCTTTTGGCCGGTTTGGAAAAAGCGGACGGCGGAACAATAACTTATGGCGACAGAGAAATAAATGCAATCAATATTCGAGAGAGAAGCAAAATATTTTCATATGTTGCACAGCAAACAAATATTACCGCCGATATTCCCGTGTTTGATTATCTTCTTTTCGGAACGGCCAATACTCTCAAGTTCTACGAGTCACCGAAAAACGAACAGATGAATCTGGTTAATAAAATTGCTGAACAGTTAAACGTCCAGCATTTGCTAAATAAGAATATCGGTGAAATATCCGGCGGAGAACGACAAATTATTTTGATCGCATCTGCGCTTATACAGACCACTCCGGTAATATTGCTGGATGAACCGACTTCGGCATTAGATATTAAAAATCAGCATTTAGTTTTATCCACCTTAAAAGAAATATTATCTGAAGGTAAAACTGTGATTTTATCAAGCCATAATCCGAATCATTCATTATATCTTAATTCGAACGTTATACTTATAGATAAAGGGACGGTCAAAAAAACAGGGAAAGCAAAAGAATTGATATGTGTTGAAAAACTAAGAGAAATATATGGTGATTCGATTTGCTTTTCAGAAGATTTGGATTATAAAGAAATATCATTTAGGACTAAAAAACAGTAATTGAGAAATATCAAAACGCACCGCTTCGGACTTTCGAAGCGGTGCGTTTATGTTGTTTACGTTTAAAGTACGTTTGCGGTAACGTTGTTCCTCCAGCTGTTGTAGCAGGAAATATCGGTGCAAAGCGGGAGAAGATTCTCTTCAAGTTCGGGGATACGGTCAAGTTTGCCGTCCGCCCAATCCGAAAGACGTTCGCGGCAATCTTTCATACGGCAGATCAGTCCGCCGATACGGATATCCTGAACGTCAAAGCCGTGCGGTTTGTTTTCGGAATACCACTGAGCGCGGAACAGACGGTAAAACTGTTCGGTGTAACGTATCATACGGTCATATTTACGTATAAGCTGCCGGCAGGAGACGGTGTCATGCGCCGAGTAAATCGCTCTTGTTTCCGTACAGATATTCGCCTTCAGCGACAACACGCGGCAAAGCGCGGAAGCGGATTTGAATATATAGGAAAACTCCCCGGTACGCGCCGATGCGTTTTTGAGGCGTCTTGCAAACGACGCGTATTTTTTCGAATCGTTCGGTCTTGACGCCGTTTCAAGGATACTCATAAAGCAATCGTTATAAAGCAGATATTTGCAGGGGCAGACGGGAGACTGGACTTTTTTGGGTTTGTTGGGAATATCGAGCAGCATGAAATCCGCAAACGAGAGACCGGTCCATTCAAAAAACTTTGCTTCGATATCCTTTCGATTTGTGATACCCTGTGCAAAACAAGCGGCGGAACAGAGAGAGGGAAGCATTGCGAAAGCGGAAGCTTCGGCGCCGTCGTCGCCCCACATGGTCAGCATGACGTTTCGCACGTTCTCCTGGATACACGCCGAAAGAGCTGCCTTCGTCGAACGTATCGAATAATCGTTGTCAACGGCAAATCCGATCCATTTCCAAAGTCCGCCGGCGAAGACGATACGGTCAGTCAGCTGACGGTGACCTTTTATCATACGGACAAAGGCTTCTTTTTTTCTGTGGTAGTAATCCCAATAAACGAGCGAAAGGTTAGACGGTATTTTTTCGCTCACGGAAGGATCGAATTTCGTTGTATGGCTGTAATAGCTGCCGCCGTTTGCGATCTTATAGAACATGTCGCTCCACATCATCGGGCGGAAATTATAGCGGTCGGCGAGCTCGCAGACGCGTTTCAGATGGGAGAGCAGTATATCGCCGGCATTCTGATCGCCGTGGGCATCCATATATCTTCCTCTGCCGAGTCTTTCCGCCTCGTCCATACCTATATGGATTTTATCGGAGCGGAAACATTTTCTGAGCGATGAAAACATATGGTCGATCAGTTCATAAGTTCTGTCGTCACCGACAAGAAGGATATCGTGGATATCAGTGAGCTCGGAATATTTCGGCCAGCGTACGGCGGCGTTCATGTGAGCCAGCGTCTGGATGCAGGGAACGAGCTCGACGCCGTACGAAGCGGCGTAGTCGTCGATGGCTTTGAGTTCTGATTGAGTATAGCGGCCGCGCAGATAACCGAAATAAGGTTCGCCGTCCACCTCATAGGTGTCTTCCATATAAAGCTGGAGCTGATTATAGCCCATTTTTGCCAGGATACGTATGAATTTTTTCAAAGTTTCCGGTGACATGACCGCGTTGCGCGAACAGTCTAGCATTACTCCGAAGGTGTCAAATGATTTCATATTTTTTTGTCCTTTCTGTATTTAAATTTTTTTGGTTTTGTAAAAGAGAATGACCGTGTTTGGCCTGCGAAGTATTTTTAGGGCGTTATAAGGTCGGCGCTTACGCTTATATCCGCGCCCGCTTCGGCGTCGATAACGATCCCTTTTTCACGGTCTGCGGTTATAAGATAATTCGCGTAGATCAATCCTCCGTCCGCAAAACACTCGGCGGAGAGAGTGTCGGCGACGACACAGAACCCCTTTTCGTCGGCGTCGTCAAAAGACAGCGGCGCTTCCTGGCCGTTTACGAAAAACTTGTTCGATTCGGGAGAAAAACCAATCCTGCATCCGAATACTTCGAGTCTGAAATCGGGACAGGAGCTTTTGAAAGCGAGCTCGATCGATACCGCTTTGCCGCGGCATTGCTCCGCGTCCGCGATCACCGAACGTCCTTCTTCGGTGATAACGGCGGCGATCGGTTCGGATATGCAGTTCATCAAATCGAGGTTCGGGTATGTTCCGAGTCTTATTTTCCTGCCGGATCTGCGAAGGAACATATCGGTGGGTACACCCATCTGAGAATTGAAAACGGCGCCTTTGGTATCGGTCGGGAGCCATGCCAGCCGTATGGTTTCGGGCTCTGTTCCGAAATAGACCTGCGCGGCGTAGCTGCCGTTTGCCGCATAGTAAAGGTTTTCGTCATCCTGCACCAATACGAGCTTCTGATTTTTTATTTCGAAAAGCATATATTTATCGGAGGCCCCGGAAAATATCCAAAGTTTTCTTCCTTCAAACTCGAGAGGATAGAAATTCGGGCATTCGATATCGGTCTTGAGCGTTAAGTTTTCCCATTCTTTCCAATCGGTCAGATTATCCGAAACAAGTAATTTATAATCGTTGCCGTCAAGATACAAAGCCATGATCCATTTTCCCAGTTCTTCCGAGAAAACGACCTTCGGGTCGCGGTTCAAACCGATTATATGCGGAACGATCGGATTGTTTTCGTATTTTACGAACGTTTTTCCTCCGTCGACAGAGTAAGCCATACATTGAGAGAAGGGCTTATCTTTTGACATGACGGAGCTGTTGCCCGCGGCGGTATAGAAAAGTATTATCGCGCCTTTTCCGAAGCCCGCGGCGTTTTTTTCGTCGACTACTGCGCTTCCGGAGAACATAGCTCCGAGTTCGTCCGGAAAGAGCGCGTCACCGAGTTCCTCCCAGTGGAGCAGGTCGTCGGAAACGGCGTGGATCCAGGACATATTGCCCCAGTCGCGGCTATACGGGTTATGCTGAGCAAACAGATGAAATTTTCCGTTTGCAAAAACGAGTCCGTTCGGGTCGTTCAGCCAACCTATAGGCGCCGTGTAGTGGATGACGGGCCGGAGTTCCTTGCCGCTTTCAATTTCATCGCGCGAGGGGATTTTGTCGGCACAAGAGAAAGAGACGTTATTACCTTCCGCGTCTTTTATTTCAAAAGATCCGTCACCGAATCTACGTATGTCGGAATAAACGCGGTAGGCGGGAGCGCCGTCGGTCACAGACGCGGCAAAATCGTATACGACTTTGCCGTCTTTATAAATAAAGCAAGTTTTTTTCGGCAGTTTGTCATCAACGTTCAAAACAAGATAATTCATGGTTTCATACCTCCGAAGTATGTTATTTCAGCAGCTGACCGTAGACCCAAAGCGGGACGGCGGACCAGCCGTGGCAAAGGCTTCCGGCGGCATCAAAATCCCATCCGCCGTACGCAGTTTCCCAAAAAGAAGTGGCGCCGTTGCAGATCATTGAACCCCATACGTCTGAAACGTTCTGCAAAATAAATTCTTCATACTGCGAACGGTCAGTTAGCAGAGCCATATATTTAAAGATAGTGCAGCTCAAAGAAACGGGGACGAGTCCGGCTGATTTCGGGTCGGTCAACTTTTCGCATAAAATTTTTGCTCTGTCGGGAGCGACGGCGTTTGCACAGATCATCAGCGCCTGTGTAAGTTCATGGTAAGTCGGTTCGGAGTCCGCGCCCAACGTTGTAACGTAAGCGAGGCGATCCTGATCCCAAAACAGTTCGGCGGCTTCAATGAGTCGGCGCTTTTGTTTTGCAAAGCGTTCGGAAGATTGATTATCATGCAGAGCTTTTGCGAGTTCTTCCGCTGCCGTCAGCGCCATAATATAGAACGCCTGAGCCGGCGCGTCCGCGCAAGACGCGCTGTCGGCGACTCCAGATTCTCCGTCCAGACCTTTGTTCCATTCATAGAAATTCCAGTATTCCGCGCCGGGGAAGCGGTGTACTATTCCGTTTTCATCGACGCGATCGGCAAACGCCTCCAATACGGCTTCCCAAACCGGACGCATTTCAAAAATCAGCGCAGTATTGCCGGTAGCGTTATAGTAATTTCTCAGAGCCATTATCCAGGTGAGCGCAAAAGCGGGGATCGTTATCGGCGCGCGGGCGGGCGCGCAAAGCTCGAGCAGCCCGTCTTCACGGCTGCCGAGCCCCAACAAGCGCAGAGACGATTCGGCAAATTCGGGATTATCGAAAACGACGTAACCGCACATCATTTGTATCATGCTGTCCATACCGTAGAGCCCCTGTTCGCGCCACGGGCAGTCTTCGTAATGGTCGTGCATACAAAGCTCCAGCGTACGCCGGGCAGTTTTCGCGATACGGCGATGCATCTCGTCGCGCAAAGGCAGTTCTTCGCGATAGACGACGGGATATTCAGTCGGAAGAAGGCCCGCGTAATAAAGCGTTGCCTCTTTTGACGGTATATGAAGCTGCAGATAGCGGCAGCCGAGTCGTTTGAAACGGTAGGTTACGGAATGACGGCCCGCCGGCAGATGAACGGCGGCGGCGAACTGTCTGCCGCCGACGCTGGAACGCACCCGCATATCGTCCGAGTGTTCGCCGAAACCGAACAACATATCGACGTCGCGGGGTACTTTTATGTCCAAGGAAAAATAACCGACCGTTTCCCTGCCGAGATCTATGAGCACGTAAATACCGTCTCCGTCATTAACGCAAAGGCGTATACCTTGGGAAGAGGGCAGCAAAAGAGGAGCGTTCAAAGGTCTTGCCGACAGCCATGCCGTATAAACTCTGTCGCCCCAACGTTCGGCTCCTTCGGATTCGCGGTACGCGCCGTAGGCCTGTATTTTAGCATCGG
The DNA here is from genome assembly GCA_017828835.1 of Oscillospiraceae bacterium. Classification (GTDB taxonomy): domain Bacteria; phylum Bacillota; class Clostridia; order Oscillospirales; family Ruminococcaceae; genus RGIG8367. The sequence goes on from JAGAEK010000105.1 coordinate 7,206, forward strand.
TGCGGGGAAGGACGCGAAGCGGATGGATGGGGCAGGGATAGAGATTCGCGTTACGCGGCGTTAAAACAGCCTGACGCCATGCGGCTTCTTCCGGATCGGCTATGCAGAAAAAAGAATAGGATAATTGCGAAGTGAACTTGTCCATATCTCCGCTGACAAAACTCACGGATGACCTGCATAAAGTTTTTTCATCGCTGACACAGACCGTTTTCCCGTCCTCGGTTATTGAAAAGATCAATCCGGGAATATTTTTTCTATATGAAAAACTGTCTTCGTTCTGACAGTAGCCTGTGATTTCCAGAAGATTTTCTCCCGGACGTACAAAGTCTGTGATACAAACGGTCTCAAAGACTTTATACTGAGGATAGTCCGGATATTGGTGGCTATCGAGAACGACTCCGTTCACGCGCGCAACGTATCCCGAGTCTGCGCTTATATGAAGCTTTACTTCGCGGTTTGCGGTCAGTGTGAACGCAGTCTTAAAATCTACGTACTGGTTCACGGTTTTTAAGTCGTCTGACCATATCCATTCCGCGTTACCGAAAACGGTCGGCAGCTGATTCATTGCAATCACCTCTGTTTAATCGTTTTCAACCGATTCTGCAATAAAAATATGACACTTATATTGTATTACTTAATTATAAAATTTTCAAGTATTTCAGGTGCGTTCGGCTATATAGTCTTCCTGCGTCGAAAACTTGACACTTATATTGAAAATGCTATATTATATTTATAGGCGATACCGCCTCCGAAGGCGAAAACATCGGGATAAGAGCAAAAGGTTTTTGAGGGTATTTAAATAAATTGGAGGGTTTGGAAAATGCAAAATATTGCAGAAGTTTTAAAGGAACGGTTCGATAGTGATATGACCGAATGGAAACCCATACCGTTTTGGTCGTGGAACGATAAATTGGATCCGCAGGAACTTTGCCGTCAGATCAAATGGATGAAAGATGTCGGGATCGGCGGATTCTTTATGCACGCTCGCGGAGGATTAAAAACGGAGTATCTGTCAGACGAATGGATGTCCTGCATCGAGGCAGCCGCAAAATGTGCGAAAGAACAGGGGATGAACGCCTGGGCTTACGATGAAAACGGCTGGCCGAGCGGTTTTGCGGGCGGAAAGCTTTTGGAAGAGGAAGAAAATCGCGACTGTTATATTTTGTCTCGGGTCGGCGACTATGACGAAAACGCAAGCGTGTCCTACCTGCTTGACGGCGATGAACTGGTCCGTACTGCAAAGAAAAACCGCGACGGAGAATATCTTAATCTATATATAAAAGTTGCGGTTTCAACGGTTGATATTCTGGACCCGGGCGTTGTCGATAAATTTATCAAAATCACTCACGAAGCTTATAAAGCCAGATTCGGAGAGCGTTTTTCCGACGAGATACACGGTTTTTTCACCGATGAACCGCAGTATCAGCGCGCGCACACTCCGTTTACGAGGATGTTATATAAATATTTTGAGGAACAGTATCAGGAAGATATTCTTGACAAGCTCGGTCTGCTGTTCGTTGAAAAGAAGGGCTATCAGAAATTCAGATACAGATATTGGAAAGCTTTGCAGCATTTGATGATAGAGTCTTTTGCGAAAAAAATATACGGCTGGTGCGATAAAAACAACGTCAGATTCACCGGACATTATATAGAAGAAACAAGCCTCGAGGGTCAGATGTTATGCTGCGGAGGGATAATGCCGTATTACGCTTATATGCATATGCCGGGGATCGACTGGCTCGGACCTTTTTCGGATAACATTCTTCCTCCGCGGCAATTAGCGAGCGTAGCGTCGCAGTTCGGCAAAAAGCATACTTTGTCCGAAACGTTTGCCTGCTGCGGATGGCAGATTTCGCCGAAAGATCTGAAACGTATTGCCGATTTTCAATTTTTGGGCGGCGTGAATATGCTTTGCCATCACCTCGTTCCGTATGCGGAACACGGACAGCGAAAAAAAGACTATCCCGCGCATTATTCGCCCGTCAATCCCTGGGTCGAGAAGGAATTTAAAGATTTCAACACTTATTTCACACGCTTGGGCAGAATGTTGTCTGAAAGCGAGGAGAGTGTGAACGTTGCCGTGCTGCATCCTATCCGCAGCGCCTATATTTACTATAAACGCGATATTCCGGGATCTTTGAGCGAACTTGACAAAAACTTATCCGACGACTGCAAACTGCTCGCGTTTTCAGGGGTCGCATTCCATTTTCTTGACGAAACGCTGCTTGAAGAGTACGGCTTTGTGGAAAATAAGAGTATAGGCTGCGGAGAAAAACGATATGATTATCTTATATTGCCGCATGTTATCGCTATGGATCCTTCGACCGAAAAACTTTTGAAACAATACGTTTCAAACGGAGGAAAGGTGCTTGTTTTGGGCGATCTTCCGACCTATTGCAACGGTGAAGAGTTTGATTTTTCATATATTCGGTCGAATTGTACGCTTGACGAGATCATAAACGCGCAGCCTTATAAAATTGTCGATAGGAATCAAAACTCCGATATTTATACCGTGTACCGTACCTATCAAGGCGAACCTTTTATGATGATGCAAAACGTCAGCACGTTTGCAAAACGGACGTTGACTTATGATCCTGGTGAAAATATCCGCTCCTTTAAAAAAATCGATCTTATTACCATGAAGACCGAAAATATTTCACTCAGCGTCACACTTGATCCCGGGGAATCCGTTATAGTATTTCCCGACACAGCACTGCCGGATGAACGTCCCGAACTTCTGGACTATACCTTTAAACTTGACAATACGGAAATTTCGTTTGAGAAAAACAAGTTTACTGTGGACAACGTTTCTTATTCGCTTGACGGAGAACGTTATTCGCAGCAGTATCCGTGCGCGGGACTTTTTGCAAAACTGCTTGAAGACAGATATGAGGGAGATATTTATATAAAATATAAGTTCGACGTAAGGAAGCTGCCGGAAAAGATAGATGTATTGGCTGAAGAATGCGGCGCGAGCGAAAGTTGGATCAACGGCAGGCGTTTTGAATTTACCGAGCGCTGTGAAAAAGAAAAAGCGCTGCTGAAAGCCGATATAACCGATTTTGTGCGCGAGGGCGTCAACGAATTCGTTGTCAAGAGGTATTGGTATCAGGGCGAAAACGTTTACTATGCGCTTTTCGGTGAAGACGTTACGGAAAGTTTGCGCAACTGTTTGGCTTATGATTCGGAGCTTGAGCCGATTTATCTTTCCGGTCGGTTCGGAGTATTTTCAGATTCCGGATATGTGCCGGGCAAAACGGATTTATACGTTTACGGAAAAGATTTTTATATAGGCGAAACACCGGAAAAGGTAACGGAGCCTGTTTTGGAAGGGTTACCGTTCTTTGCGGGAGAGTTAAAGGTTTGCGGCAAAGCGGTTTTCGACGACTGTAACGTAAGGCTGCGCCTTAACGGTACTTGGCACGTTGCGTATGTGAAGATAAACGGAGAATACGCGTGGAAACTTATATATGAAAGAACGCTCGATATAAGTAAATATGCCGTCAAGGGCGAAAATACGATCGAAATAACGTTTATTATCGGCAACCGAAACCTTTTGGGACCGCATCATAACAGAGAGGAAGAGAACAAGTTCATTTCGCCGGATTCGTTCACGCTTCAGAATTCTTGGCATAACGGCGTCAGCCCTAATTACGATCCCAGTTATTGCCTTATCAAGTTATTATGCAAATAGAGCCGGTACGTTAAAATAACGCAATTATCGACCGGGTAGGGAGGAACAATATGGATATAACCCAAATCGATAAAAATTTCAAAACAGAGATCGGTTTGAAGCTGACGGACGTTAAATTTTATTCGCCGCAAAAAGCTCCGTTTCGTTTGTCGGGCGTTGCATTTGAAGGCGACAGATATAAGCGTATGCCGTTAGTTGAAGCATCGAAGGTCAGTGAAGCAGTGGCTTTGCTTTGCAGTAATACCGCCGGAGGCAGAGTGAGGTTCAGAACGGACAGCTCTTACGTGGCGGTGTTAGCTGAAATCGACCGTGCGTGCAGAGTACCGCATATGGCGGCTACGGGATCGATCGGTTTCGATTTGTCAGTTTGTGAAGACGGTCGTCAAAAGCATTCGGCGACTTTCGTGCCGGGAGAAAATGAAAGGTACGAGGGGGTCAATGATCTCGGAAATAACCGTATGCGCGATCTGACGCTGCATTTCCCGTTATATTCCGACGTGAAGTCGATATATATCGGTTTGCAGGAAAATGCGCGGGTTTTACCGCCCGAGGATTTTTCGGTCAAGCTGCCGGTCGTTTATTACGGTTCTTCGATCACTCAGGGGGGATGTGCGTCCCGGCCGTCGTCAAGTTACCAGGATCTGTTGTCGGGCAGATTGAATATAGATTATATTAATCTGGGTTTTTCCGGGGCGGCAAAAGGGGAGGCGGCGATGGCGGAATACATAGCGAAATTAGATATGAGCGCGTTCGTTATGGATTACGACCATAACGCAGAAAGTCCGGAGAAATTAGAAAAGACCCACGAACCTTTTTACAAGCTGATCCGCAATGCGAGACCGGAGCTTCCGATTTTGATAATGTCAAGGCCCGGCAGCTTAAAACAGCCGGATTCGCCGGTTCAGCGGGAAGATAATTTGAAACGGCTTGAGATAGTTCGAAAAACTTATCGGAACGCCGTGGCGGCGGGAGATAAAAACGTATGGTTTATAAACGGTATGACGCTGTTTGATGAAATTGACGGAAACGGGACGGTTGACAGATGCCATCCGACAGATCTGGGATTTTGGTCGATGGCGAACAAGATCGAGCCGGTGCTGCGGGATATGTTAAAACTTTGAACAAAAGTCGTACTTATTGGGATCAAATATTGAAAATACGGCAAAAAAGAGGTATAATAAAATAAAAAAGGAGAGAAAAATCATGCCGCATATAGCAGTAACGATGTATCCGGGAAGAACAGAGGAACAAAAAAGGCGTCTTGCCGAAAAATTGAGAGATACGGTAATAAATGAGATCGGGGCGGACAGAAAGCATATCAGTGTTTCCGTTGAAGAGATAAAGCCCGAGAACTGGGAGAAAAACCTGAAAAATTTCGAGGGCTTGATGTATATGGAGAACGGAGAGCTGAAATAAAGGCAGCGGTCTGAAAAAAATACTTGACAGATAAGAGAAAAAGAGTTATTATAACTTTACCTGTCGCAAAAGCGGCGGTATCCTTGCCCCAAAAGGGGTCTTATGTCCAGAAGGAGGTGTTTTCAGTAATGGCAGAAAGAATCGAAAAGTATGAAACCGTTATGATCATTAACACAAAACTCAGTGATGAGGAGATCGCGGCGGTTTCGCAAAAATTCCAAACTCTGATCAGTGACAACGGAACGATCGAGACCGTTGAAGAGTGGGGAAAACGCAGATTGGCGTATCCGATCGAAGATGAAACGGAAGGTTACTACGTTTTCATCGAATTTGCAAGTGCTCCGGAGTTCCCGGCTGAGCTTGCTCGTGTTTACAATATCACAGACGGTATACTTCGCTCGCTTGTCGTAGCGAAGGTACAGTAAGCTTGGAGGTAAGAAGGAAATGCTGAATAGAGTAGTATTACTCGGCAGAATTGCCGCCGACCTTGAGTTACGAAACACGCCGAACGGTGTTCCGGTGATGTCGTTTCCGATAGCTGTTGACAGACCTTATACTAAAGGTGCTGAAAAGCAGGCAGATTTTATCGACATAGTTACCTGGCGC
>JAGAEK010000106.1 GCA_017828835.1 Oscillospiraceae bacterium
ACTCAACAAGCGGATAGTATTTCGGTTTAGTGAAATCGCTCGTCGCGTGAAATACTCCCTCTTTTTCCCATCTGTCCTGCCACTTTTTCTCTATTGATTTATAGTCGTACCTTTCGCCCATAGTTGTCTTTCCTTCCGATATATCAGTTTTCTTTAATTACGTCGCTAATATCGACTTGTCTGCAATCCGCCCACAGTCTTTCAAGAGAATAAAACTGTCTTGTTTCACTGTAGAAAATATGAACGATAACGTCATAATAATCAAGCAGTATCCACGTTGCAGACTGATATCCTTCGATCCTTTTCGCCTGTATGCCGATCTCTGCAAGCTTTTCTTCAAGTTCGTCGCTCAACGCTTTTGTCAACGTTGTGTTCGACCCAGACGCAAGAACGAAATAATCTCCCAAGCCGCTGACTCCTTTTATTTCGATAACTCTGATGTCAGTAGCTTTTTTCGCATCAAGTATTGCCGCTATTTTCTTAGCCAATTCAAGAGACTCCATATTATTCCCTCCTATTTATTTAAATATAATATTCAAAACCCGATTTGTCAATCATTAACAAACTATTTACCGACGAACTCGTTATAAGCATCCATTGTGTTGCGCGACGGCTTTTTCCCGCGTTTTATCAGATCTCCGACTATAAATTCCAGAGCCTCTTTCATTGCGTAATCGACGTTTTCTTCCGAGATCTTTCTCATACGTTCAACGTCCGGGTAATTTCTGTCGTCCGACGTAAGATCCGCAAGATAAACCGCCTTTTCAAGCTTGCTCATACCGCCTCTGCCTTCCGTGTGGTACCTGACGGCGTTTATCTCGTCCTCATCGGTTATCCCCAATTTTTCTTTTATATATGCCGCTCCCGCTTTCGAATGGTATAACGCTGTCGACGAAAGCTCGTCGTCGCTTATCCCGAGATCAGAACCCTTCGCGATCTCATACTGTTCGCGTTCGGGTATATTTTTGCAGATATCGTGTATCAATCCGCAAAAATACGCCTTTTCTTCAAGTTCTTCGTCAAAACCGTAAGCTTTTGCAAGTTCGACCGCTCTTATCGCAACGTTTTCGGAATGTATATACCTTTTTTCTTTCAGTTTCTTTTTGAGTATTTCTCTCACCGACTCATACTTATCGGGATAGAGCCGTTTTTCTTTGATAAAATCGTAAACCCTTTTCGGAACGAAGTTCCCGATATCGATCCCTCTCGACGCCGCAACGCGTATCTCTTTCGACGATATTTCGAACGGCGTTACGTCGTATATCGCGACTTTTCCTCCGAAAGCTTTGAGTTCATTTGCCTTTTTGAGAAGCTCTTCTTGTTCCCCTTCCGTTCTGCCCGCAGCACAAATATTCGCAAGCTTCAGTATCTCTTTCCATTCTTTCCATTCGCAAAACGTATAAAGCATATCGCTTCCGACTATAAGATAAAACTCGTCTTCGGGATAAATTTTCTTCATCTCTCTCAGCGTGTCTACCGTATAACTTTTTCCGCCGCGTTTAAGCTCGATATCGCTCGTTCTGAATTTTCCTTCTCCGAGTTCCGCGCAAGCTTGCCTGCACATGAACAATCTGTCTTCTCCTGTCACGTCTCCCTCGAACTCTTTGTGCGGCGGAAGATTATCCGGGACTAAAATTATAAAGTCCAGATCCGCTTTCACGTAAATTTCCTTCACAAGCCTGATATGTCCGTTATGGATCGGATTAAACGTGCCTCCGAATATCCCTATTTTTCTCATTTCGAAAATCCCTGCAAAATCAATCTATATTTATTATCGGTTTTTCTTCGTTTCTCTTATATAGCGTTATCTTCTTTCCTATTACCTGAACGACTTCGGCACCGCATGCCTCCGCAAGCTCGTTCGCCGCTTCTTTTGCGGTATAAGGGCAGGTTTCAAGTACGCTCATCTTAACTATTTCTCTCGCTTTCAACGCGTCGCAAACCTGAACTATGAGATTATCGGCGACTCCGCCCTTGCCTACCTGCAGAATACAATCTATACCGTTTGCAAGCGAACGCAGTTTCGCTCTTTGTTTACTTGTGATCATAAAGTATCATTCCTTTTCAAAAATTCTTCTTTAAATTTTTCGAGCGCTTTTCCTCTGTGGCTTATACTGTCCTTTTGTTCCGCTGTAAGCTCACCGAACGCTCCGAGTTCGGATATAAATATCGGATCATATCCGAATCCGCCCGTTCCGTGGCGCTCAAACGCTATTTCTCCTTCACATTCTCCGCGTACGACGATCTTTTCTCCGTTCGGGAACAAACAGCATATCACCGAAACGAACCTTGCCGTTCTGTCTTCGACTCCTCTAAGTTCGGAAAGCAGCTTATCTATTCTGTCATCGTCGGTTCCCGGAGCGTATCTCGCGGAATATATCCCCGGAGCTCCGTTCAACGCGTCTACGCAAAGTCCGGAATCGTCCGCTATCGTTGCCGTTTTGCAGCGTTTCATAACGTATCTCGCCTTGATCTCGGCGTTTTCTTCAAAGCTCTTTCCGTTCTCCTCCGCCTCTCCGTCGATTCCGATCTCTTTTGCGCTGACCGTATTCCAGCCCGCTTTTTCGACGATCCTTTTTATTTCGGCGATCTTACCTTTGTTGTTTGACGCGATAACAAGAGTTTTTTCCATCCGTGATATCCTCTCAATCATTCTTCGAATAACGCGTTCGTAAACGCCGTTGGATCAAACGGCTGAAGATCGTCCTCACTCTCTCCGACACCTATAAATTTCACCGGTATCCCGAGCTCCTGAACGATCCCGATTATTATTCCGCCTTTAGCCGTTCCGTCCAGTTTCGTCAGTACTATTCCGGTAATGTCCGCAACTTCCTTAAACTGTCTTGCCTGGCTGACCGCGTTTTGACCGGTCGTCGCATCCAGAACGAGCAGAGTCTCGATCTGCGCGTCCGGTGTTGATTTGTGTATGACTCGCGCTATTTTCGAAAGCTCGTCCATAAGGTTCTTTTTGTTGTGCATCCTTCCGGCGGTATCGCATATAACGACGTCCGCGTTCCTTGCCTTACCCGCTTCGACCGCATCGTAAGCCACTGCCGCGGGGTCTGCTCCGGACTCGTGTCTTACGATCCCGGCTCCGGCTCTCTCTCCCCATATCTCGAGCTGTTCTATCGCCGCCGCTCTGAAGGTATCCGCCGCGGCAAGTATTACCTTTTTCCCTTCTTTTTTATATCTGCAAGCAAGCTTTCCTATCGTCGTCGTCTTTCCGACTCCGTTTACTCCTATGACCAATATTATCTTCGGTTTTTCATCAAATGCAACGGAATAGTCTCCCGCCAATATCTCTTCTACCGTCTCTTTTAACTCTTTCTTGACATCTTCCGGATCGGTTATCTTTTTTTCTTTGACTTTTCTCTTCACCTGTTCGCATATTTCTCCCGCTGTGATCGCTCCGACGTCCGAAAGTACCAGCGTCTCTTCCAACTCTTCAAATAAATCTTCATCGACCTTGCGAAAAGATATAAAGACCTCGTCCAATCGCTTCTGCAAAGACTCTCTCGTCTTTTTCATCCCTTCGCTTATCTTGGAAAATAATCCCATTTTCTTGCCTCCAAACGGTAAATCATACCTTCATGTTCAGTTTGCTTTCTATTTCATCTACGTCCAGTTTGAGTATCTTTGATACTCCGCGTTCCTGCATCGTAACGCCGTAGAGCACGTCAGCGTTATCCATCGTTCCTCTTCTGTGGGAAACTGCGATAAACTGTATGTATTCGTTCATCTTTTTAAGATACTGAACGTATCTGTTGACGTTTACGTCGTCAAGCGCCGCCTCGATCTCGTCAAGTATACAAAACGGAGCCGGACTCTCTTTGAGCATCGAAAAATATACTGCTATCGCGACAAGCGCCTGTTCTCCTCCCGAAAGAGACGACAGGCTGTTTATTATCTTTCCGGGAGGCGCGGCGTATATCTCTATGCCCGCTTCAAGCACGTCCTCGCCCTCCGTCAGCTTCAACGCACCCGTTCCGCCCTCAAATAATTCCGCGAATATCTTCGTGAAGTTCTCGCTTATACGTTTGAACTTATCGTTGAATATGTCTTTCATCTGTCCGACGAGCTTTTCTATCAGCGAACGTATCTCTTTGCTCGATCTTTCAACGTCGTCCAGCTGACCTTTCAAAAATTCATATCTCTCCGAAACTTCTTTGTATTCCTCTATCGCCGAAAGATTTACGTTTCCGAGCGACTTGATCTCCGAACGTATTCCGGAAAGTTTCTTCTGAGATTCGGTATAATTCTCGACTTTCTGTGCGATCTGTTCCGCCTGCGTCTGCGTCATCTCGTAGTCGTTCAGCATACGCTCTATTATCGCGTCGTTCTCGGCAACGTAATTTTTCTTGCTCTCTTCCTGCCTTACAAGCTCTGCCGACAATCCTTCTTTTCTTATGCTGACTTCCTTTTGCTCGCTTCTCAGCTTTCCGTTTTCACCTTCGAGCTTCATTCTTTCCTTCAGTATCGTCTCTATGCTTTTTTCGCTTCCGGCTACCTCGGATAAAAGTTCTGCATTTTCTTCTTGTATCTTTTTGATTTGCTCTTTGATTCTTTCGTTTTCTTCGATCAGTCTTTGCTTTTCTTCAATTCTTAAATTCGCCTTTTCTTCACGTTCCACCGACTGATTTTTTAACTGTTCGACCGCCATTTTTTTGATCTCGATATTTTTTTCGACGTCCGAAATCGCTGATTTTATATCGGAGATCTCACCTATGAAACTCACATTACGATCGTGCAGCGCTGAAAGCTCTTCCCTTAATTCGTCGCGTTTTTTCTTAGCGTCCTCCAGCTCTTTCTGTGCAGCTTCAAACAACTTTCTGTTCTCTTCGCTCCTGTTTTCAGCGTCCTTCAGAGCCGCCTTCAGCAGTTCGATCTGCTTTACGCTTTCCGCTCCGGATTTTTCAATGTCGTCCAATGACATCTTTATTCTCTTTTTCTCGGCTTCGTATCTTATTTTGTCCTCTCCGCAGGTCTTTATCTCGCTTTCGACCGCAACTAAATTCGCATTCAGTGCCGCGACCTCTTCTTTGAGCGAATTGTAATCTCCGTCCGCCGCTTCGATTTTTTTCCTGATATCCTCCGCCTGCTTTTTGAGACTGTCTATCTCGCTCTTTCTGCTGAGCAGTCCCGTTCCCGCTACGACCGAGCCGCCCGTCATGGAACCGCCGGCATTCACAAGCTGACCGTCAAGAGTTACTATCTTGAATCCATAGTTATATTTCTTCGCTATGTCTACCGCAAAATCGATATTTTCCGCCACAACTATTTTTCCAAGCAAACTCATAACTATATTGTCGTATTTTGCGTCGTAGTTCACCATTTTCCACGCGAATCCGACAAAACCTTTGTTTTTTTCAACTCCGGCTTCTTTCAGTTCTCTTCCTTTGATCGCCGTAAGAGGCAAAAACGTCGCGCGTCCGGCTCCGCTTGCTTTCAGCTTATTTATCGCTTTTTTCGCGGCTTCCTCGTTTTCTGTAACGATATTTTGCAGCGCTCCGCCTATCGCCGTCTCAATAGCGACCGCGTATTCTTTCTCAACGCTTAAAATGTTCGAAACGGTACCGCAGATCCCGGGCAGATATCCGCTTTTCGACTGGCTCAAAATATATTTGACGCTACCCGAAAATCCTTCCATGCTCTTTTCGAGATCCTCGAGTACTTTCGCTCTGCGCAGCTTGTCTTCGGCTTCTCTCAGCTTTCCGTTACGCTCGTTTTCGATCTTCGAAAGCTTTTCCGTCCTCGACGACATCTTCATTTTTATTCCGTTCGACGAGTTTTCAAGCGATTCTACGTTTTCATCG
>JAGAEK010000107.1 GCA_017828835.1 Oscillospiraceae bacterium
CCGAAAAAAGTTAAACTTAACGAGAAATTTGAAAAAGATTACAGTTTTGAGATCGAGGTGCCTGCGAACAAAATCATCACGATAGAGGTAGAAAAATGAACCAAATACTGAAAAGTGATCTTTTCGAAGTCGGTAAAGACGGAGTGAAGAGCATCACAACTCCGGAAGATAAAAAAATCGATATAATTGAATTTGAAGATAAAAAGCTGTGTTACGTTAAAAGCGGGTTGGGTTATCCGGCTGTTTATCCTCTTCGTGAAACGAGGTTTGAACCGAAAGCGGAAGCGATACTTATGGATCTCGACGGTACGAGCGTTCACTCCGAAAACTTTTGGATGTGGGTCATAGAGCAGACGACGGCGAGGCTTTTGGGCGATACGTCGTTTAAGAAAGAAGCTGAAGACGAGCCTTATATTTCGGGACACAGTGTTTCCGAGCATTTGCAGTATATGATCGATAAATATGCAAAAGGTTCAAGTCTGGAACTTGCAAGACGGTATTATTTTGAAATCGTGAACTATGAAATGGACGAGATCATGAAAGGCAGAGGTAAACGGGATGCATTCACCCCGGCGCCGCATCTCAAAGAATTTTTGCTGACCGTCAAGAAGGAAGGAATTAAGATCGGACTTGTAACGAGCGGACTCTATGAAAAGGCGATGCCCGAAATAATATCGGCGTTTAAACAGCTCAATATGGGAGATCCGGTCGATTTTTACGATGCGATAATAACAGCAGGGCAGGCACTGAGAAAAGGACAAACGGGAACGCTCGGCGAATTGGAGCCCAAGCCGCATCCTTGGCTTTACGCCGAAACCGCGAGAGTGGGGCTCGGAATACCTTTTGAAAAACGGTACAAGGTCTTGGGGATAGAAGACAGTTCGGCGGGGGTTGTTTCCATAAAACTTGCGGGTTTTTCCTGCGTTGGTATTTCGGGAGGCAACATTGAGCAGGCAGGCGTAAGCGAGCTTTGCGATTACAAGATTGATAATCTTATGCAGATGCTTGATATTATTCTGTGAGTGGTGAACGAATTGAAAGATCGGGATAAAAACAAAATATACCCTTTGAAAATGAGACCCGTGTATAAGGATTACTTGTGGGGCGGAGAGAATTTACATAAAAAGTACGGCAAAGAGCAGTTGTTCATCGCGGAAAGCTGGGAAGTTTCAGATAACAAAGCGGGTAAAAGCGTTATCGATAACGGACCGTTAAAAGGGAAAACGATAAGCGAAGCCGCTGAAATGCTCGGCAAAGACCTTTTGGGTAACGAAAAAGAATTTTCGCTGTTGTTCAAGCTGATCGACGCGCACGACAAGCTTTCCGTTCAGGTGCATCCCGACGATAAATATGCCTTTGAATTTGAAAACGGTGCGAAGGGTAAAACCGAGCTTTGGTACGTTATCCATGCCGAAGAAGGGGCAAGGATCATCTACGGATTTAAAAAAGATATTGATAAAAGTGAGTTTGAAGACGCAATAAAAAACGGAACGGTGGAATCATTGCTGAACAGTGTCGAAGTTTCGGACGGCGATGCGGTTTTTATTCCGGCAGGGACGATACACGGGATCGGCAAAGGTATAATTGTAGCCGAGATACAGGAAAACTCGGACATAACTTACAGGATCTATGATTACGGCCGCCGCGACAAAAACGGAAATACCCGCGAGCTTCATACCGACAAAGCGCTGCGGGTAACGAAACTTGAGGGCTTGTCGGGTAATGAAAAGTTAAAGGGCAGAGAGTATCGGGATAATGGCAACAAAATAAGGGAAATAATCAGCTGCGATTATTTTGACGTCAATGTCATCGACGTAAAAGAAGAAATATCGATCGAAACGACCGATAACAGTCGGATAGTATTTTTTATATCCGGAAACGGTAAAATAGAAAACGAAGATTTCAAAGCGGGTGATACGTTTTTAATACCCGCAGCAATGGGGGAATATAAGATAAGCGGTAATTGCCGGTTGTTTATAACGGGTAAGAGAGACGGGAAACGTATTGAAAGGCGTTAGACAAAGCTCTCGAGCGGCAAAAATACTGTTACGCGATAAAAAAACAGACCACTGAGCCGATATGACTTAGTGGTCTGTTTTGATAGACAGACATAAATTTATTTTTTGATCTTACCGCAGGAGCATCCCATCCCGCACGTCGCGCAGTTGCCCGTACAGCAGGACTTTTTGTTCTTTTTGTCTTTAACGAGAGATAATACTGCGCCGCCGATCAAAAGCAGTATAACGGCTATAACGATTATCGTTACGGCATTGTCTGCGATCCATGTGATCATGATATCGAGCTCCTTTCGATTTTTAAAATTTACGCTGTTTGTGTGAGTTTTGTCGCTTCTTTATACTTTTTAAAGAAAAGCATATAGATTGCGAAACAGAGCAATATGAAAGCGACCGCAAGTCCGATAACGTTTACGACGGTACCGCCGCCGGTCGATATATTGCCTGTGAAGAGATTTCCGAACTGATTGATCATCAGAGATACCGCATAAGCGAATCCGCATTGATAACCGACGGCAAACCAGGTCCATTTTGCGTTGTTCATTTCGCGTCTGATCGCTCCGATAGCTGCAAAGCACGGAGCGCAGAGCAGGTTGAAGACAAGGAACGAGAAGCCCGCGAATTTTGTTGCGAAAGAAGCTGCTATACCGCCCCCAATCGCCGTAGAGGATACCCATTGTTCCGACGATGTTTTCTTTTGCGACAAGACCCGTAACGGATGCGACCGCGGCTTTCCAGTTGCCCCAGCCGAGAGGAGCAAAGAGCCATGCGAACGCCTTGCCGATATAAGCAAGTATAGAGAATTCCATTTCTTCCTCGGTAAGCATACGGAACAAACCGTCAACCCAGCCGAAGAAAGAAGTGAACCAAACGACGATAGTGGAAAGAAGGATGATCGTTCCGGCTTTTTTGATGAACGACCAGCCGCGCTCCCAAGTAGAACGCAGAACGTTTTTGACCGTGGGCAGGTGATAAGCGGGAAGCTCCATGACGAATGGAGCGGGGTCGCCTGAGAATCTTTTTGTCTTTTTCAGCATTATGCCGGATACGATTATCGCCGCCATGCCTATGAAATAAGCCGAGACCGCGACCAAAGGTGATTTTCCGAAAAGTGCGCCGGCGATCATTGCAATAAACGGTATTTTCGCGCCGCAAGGAATGAAGGTAGTCGTCATTATCGTCATACGGCGGTCGCGCTCGTTTTCGATCGTTCTTGTCGCCATAATACCGGGAACGCCGCAGCCGGTACCGACGAGCATCGGGATAAACGATTTTCCCGAAAGACCGAATTTTCTGAAAATACGGTCGAGAACAAAGGCGATACGCGCCATATAGCCGCAGCCTTCAAGGATCGCGAGAAGCAGGAACAGAACGAGCATCTGAGGTACGAAACCGAGCACCGCGCCGACGCCGGCTACGATACCTTTCTGGATCAGCCCGTATAGCCAATCCGGGACTCTTGAGTTTCCTTCACTGTCAAGAAGCGCATTGTCAAGCAGCGCGGGGATGCCGGGGACCCATACGCCGTAGGCCGAAGGATCGGGCTCTTCGCCGATCTCGTCAAGCGTTGCTATCGCTTCATTATAATCTTTTAGCGACGCTGTTTCTTCCGCGACTTCAAGCGTTTCGTCGTCAACGACCGAATAGGTAAAATCGCCCGTCGGAGCAACGCCGTTTTCTTCGATATAGGCGTCGTATCCGTCAACGACGGCGGTCGCGTGATCGTATTTTTCCGCAACTTCGGTATAGGCGGCGCTTCCGATACCGAACAGATGATAACCGTCGCCGAACAAACCGTCGTTTGCCCAGTCGGTTGCCGCCGTTCCTACCGTTACCATCGAGATATAATACACAAGGAACATAACGACGGCAAAAATCGGTAGTCCGAGCCATCGGTTTGTCACAACCTTGTCGATCTTGTCGCTCTTTGTGAGCTTGCTTGTACTTCTCTTTTTATAGCAAGCTTTGATAACGTTCGCGATATATACGTATCTTTCATTGGTAATTATACTTTCCGCATCGTCGTCGAGTTCCGATTCGGTCGCTTTTATGTCTTCCTCTATGTGTGAGAGCAGGTCGGCATCGAGTTTTAACTGTTCAAGCACTTTTTCATCGCGTTCGAAGATCTTGACCGCATACCATCTCTGCTGTTCTTCCGGCATATCGTGAACGACGGCTTCCTCGATATGTGCGAGAGCGTGTTCAACGGGACCGGAAAAACTGTGCTGAGGTATCGTCTTTCCGCTTTTTGCGGCATTGATCGCAGCTTCGGCGGCCTCGTTTATCCCGGTTTCTTTCAATGCGGAAATCTCAATGACCGGGCAGCCGATCTGGCGGGAAAGCTCGGCGATATCGATCTTATCACCTTCCTTTTTGACGATATCAATCATATTTATCGCAACGACGACCGGGATACCGAGCTCCGTTAACTGTGTCGTCAAATAAAGATTCCTCTCAAGGTTCGTACCGTCAACTATGTTGAGTATCGCGTCGGGTCGCTCGCCGATAAGATAATTTCTCGCCACGACTTCTTCGAGAGTGTAGGGAGAGAGCGAATAAATGCCGGGAAGATCGGTTACGATAACGCCGTCATGCTTTTTGAGTTTTCCTTCTTTTTTCTCCACCGTAACGCCCGGCCAGTTGCCGACGAACTGATTTGAGCCGGTCAAGGCGTTGAAAAGCGTTGTTTTACCGCTGTTCGGGTTGCCCGCAAGGGCGATTCTGATATCCATATTAAGCGTCCTTTCCGTAAAGGTTGTTTTAGGTCGATTAGCACAAGCTAACCGATATTTGAAAAAAATAAGCAGAGGATCTACTCGACTTCTATCATTTCCGCATCTGCCTTGCGGATAGACAGTTCATAATTTCTCACCGTGATCTCGATCGGATCACCGAGCGGCGCGACCTTGCGGATATAGACGGGGGTGTTTTTCGTTATACCCATATCCATGATACGCCGTTTGATTGCGCCTTCACCGTGAAGCTTCACCACGGTCGCGGTTTCTCCGATTTTGACGTCTCTGAGTGTTTTCACTGTTTAGCCCTCCTTATGAAAAGTATCAAACCATGATTTTTCTTGCCAGCTCGTCGCTGATCGCAACGCGCGCTTCTTTGACCTTGACGATGACGTTTTTTCCGAGGGTGTTGACGATCAACACCTCTCCTCCGACGTTAAAACCAAGGTTTTCAAGATGTTGTTTTACTTCCGGACTTCCGCCGATCTTTTTGATGATCTGAGGTTCCCCGGGTTCTGATAAACAGAGCGGTATCATATTTTCCCCTCCTGTCAAAACGGATTAGCACAAGCTAACCAATATACCGAAAATAATGGTTAGCATACTCTAACCGCGGATCGTAAAAGTACGGTTAGCATTCCCTAACCGCATATTATTATAGTTAGTGTCGGCTAACTTGTCAAGAGTTTTTTGATAAAATTTTTTTGGGGTTTTGATTTTTTAAGAATTTGTATTGAAAATCGGGAGGTTTTAAGGTATAATTTAGTAAACAGCGGCTTACGGATATAAGGAGGAAAATATATGACGATACGCGAATCCGGGGAGATGTATCTTGAAACGATATACATACTATCCCAGAAGTCTTCAACCGTGCGAGGCATTGATATCGGCGCATATATGCTTTTTTCAAAACCGTCTGTGAGCCGGGCGATCGGGTTGCTCAAAAAAGAAGGGTTGGTCATAACAGACGAACAAGGTTATATAAAGCTCACCGATGCGGGCGAGAAAAAGGCGAAGATTATTTATGAAAGGCACCAGCTTATCAGTCGTTTGCTGATGGATCTCGGGGTGGACGAAAAAACGGCGATCGAGGATGCCTGCCGTATCGAGCACTATATAAGCGAAAAAACTTTCGACGCGATCAAAAAACACGTGGATAAATACGGAGCCAAAAAATCATAGGAGCGGATGCAATAGCCCGTTTTTCGGAACGAACCGAATCCGGAAAAGACGAAAGGGGTCGTTTTATTGCGATCCGCTTTTTTAAATACGAAAAACAGAAGAAAATAAGAAAGGACGAGCTGTAAAATGAGATTTTTTCATGTTTATAACGAAAAGTATTTTGCCGGGCTTGAAAAGAACGGTATGCTCAACAAAGATACCGGATTAAAAATACAGCACGTATTTTCGATGCCGGAGGAGCTCAAATTCAACAGATACGCGGCAAAAGGAAGCAGACTTCACGGGTTGATAAAAGCGGAACGCATACCGTTTTACGTCGACAGGATAGCCGGCGGAGTCACTTATCACAAATACGGTTTCGACGCAGGGCTTATAAG
>JAGAEK010000108.1 GCA_017828835.1 Oscillospiraceae bacterium
CATGCGCAGCAGCTTAACGCAATGGCTAAAATCAACACTGCTAATATTAAATTTTTCATCTTACTGCCTCCTTTAATGATTTTGATTATGAATGTGACTATATTCATTTAATATTTCCCTTTTATTATATATTTTTATTCTTTTTGTGTCAATATTAAAGATTGTCACAAATTGTTGGTTTTCGAAAAAGCGTTTGCGGCTCGATGTCAGAACGTCAGAACGATGTTCTAACACCTATATAGATAACTTTCAGGTCTGAATCTTACACTCTTTTTAAAAATATTTTTAATATACAACCGACGCAAAACCCGACTCTGAGACCTTTTTTATTTTAAGTGCATTTCGGAAACGCGCTTTTTATATGACTTTTCGGCTAATTCTGCAAAAAACCGTGCTCTCTCGTTGACGTCGGGATATAACTCTTTCATTTTTTCGCCGAACATCGCGTTTTCAAGGTGCTCGCTCGCCTCCTGCTCGGTGCCTATCAGCGCCCACGTCGCGGTTATAAGATGAGAAAACTCAGGTTTCAATATAGCGTCGCAGGTAAAGGTCTGACGCGGAGAATTTATGTCCTCTCCGCTTATTTGGAACAACCCGTTTTTATCGCAAAGATCCATAAGCCTATTCAGCTGTACCATCGTATTGCGCGAAGGCATGTATGCCACCGCGTTAAACCCCCATTTTGCCAAAAGAGGTATAAGCTCGTCAAGATAATCGTCTTCAAATTTCTGCGCTCTCTTATCTCCCGTCAAGCTGTCTCCGACGTCACCCAAATAAGCGTATGCCGACACCGCTCCGATCTTCGCCGCAAATTCAGGGACCTCCGTTATGTGCGGACACTCCTCGTCCGCGTCGACGTAAAAGCGCTCAACCAGCTCCCCTTTGAGCACTCCCAAAAGATCGTAATCGTAATAAACGTTGGAAGGATCTGAAAGCTGACTTTCCGCCTTTGCGGAAAGTTTGAGTCCGAGAGTATTTCTAAGATAGTCCGTTACCGCCTTTCCTTTCGGGAATTTTGCGGTTATCTTATTTACCGCCGCAAAAAGCAGATGTCTTTCGGTAACTCCGCCGCCCTCGGCATCCATGGAAATAGGCAAAACGTCTTTATCGTAATCGAGAAATATGCCTGCAGGCGCGAGCACTTTGTTCAGATTCGCGAGCATCTTGCGGTTACGCGTTCCTCTTGCCTTGCGGTAAGGAGCGATGAAAGCGTCGACTTCCTCAAGCTTCTGATGAGGTATGCCGTGTATCGCAACGTAAGCGCAGGACTTCTGATCCGGATTGTTTATACGTTTTCCCTCAAGCTCGGTACCTTTTGCCGAACAGCGCAGTTCCATCGCCACAGTTGTTGCGACTCCCGCTATTTTGCCTGCCTCTATAAACTCTGCGGCGCCGCTTACGGAATCGTGATCCGTTATTCCCGCGGTAAGCAGCCCGGACTGGCGCGCACACCAAACCGCCTTGGTCGGCGAATACGGTGAAAACGAATATATCGTATGTATATGGTTGTTCACGTGTCCCGTCGGTTCGGCAAGCTTTACCTCTCCCGCTTTCACAAGTCTTATAATTTCTCTTAAATGCTCAAGTCTTTGGCTCGAGCAAGGTGCATTAAGCCCCTCAAAATGAACGTCATATTCCGTCATATAAAAACCTCTTCCGTAAACGAAAAATTATTTGAGCATTACCTGTCCGCCGGTGACCGGTATGGCTTGACCGGTCTCATACTGCTGTTCGACGCAGTAAAGTATGGCTTTGGCTACGTCCGGCGGAGTGCAGCCGCGATGCATGGGTATCTTTGCTTCATAAAATTTTTTAACGTCCTCGACTGTTACCGCTCCAGGCACCTTTCCCGCTTTGAGATAAGTAACGAACAGACCCTTCACGGGATCCATCCACAGCGGTCCGTCAAAGAAATTGCCGGGACATACCGAATTAACTTTTATATTATATTCCACAAGCTCAAGCGCAAAGCTCTGAGTAAGACCTATGCCTCCGAATTTGCTGCCCGCATAGGCAAAATTCTTATTCGAGCCTTCAAGACCGGATTTCGAGTTCACCTGAACTATGTCTCCCGTCCAATCTCCGTTAAATCTATGCTGTATTTTCATATATTTAGACGCATATTTAACACCCAAAAAGTATGCGTGGTAATTTATCTTCGTTACCAGATCGAACGACGCAAGATCCAGCTGTTCTATCGGACCTGAACGCACTATCCCTGCATTGTTCACAAACAGATCGATACCGCCCCATTTAAGGCACATCTCTGCTGCCATTGCGTTGCTGTCAGTCTCATCCGTAACGTTCGCCTTAATCCAAGACGCTCTGTTTTCTCCGTATACCGCATTGAATTCCCTTGCAGCGGCTTCGGCTCCTTCACCATTAAGATCGGCTATCATAACGACCGCGCCTTCTTTGATAAGATATTCCGCGATACCTTTGCCGAATCCCTGAGCTCCTCCGGTAACGATGGCTATTTTACCGTCAAGCCGTCCGTTTGAGGCCGTACCCACCGAAGTTTTTTTGCGATAATTCTCGGCTTCCCAGTTGCTTATAAAATCCGCAAACCATCCCGGCATGAACTCAGATCCGCCGAAATTGCGGGCGTATACTCCTATTTTGCAGGCGTCAGTAAACAAATCGCTTGCGGTATAAGCTTCCTTGACCGACGAGCCGCATGCGAAAAAGCCCAGCCCTTCCACCGCAACTATACGCGGTGCAAATCCGTTTGCAGAGATAAATTCCTTCACCGACTTCTGAAGCAGATCGTACTGCACTTCCATATCGTCGGAAGATTTGACAAACAAATATTTCGACTTACAGTAAACTATATGATCCGGCGTAAAAGATCCGTCAACCTCGGAAAAAGCCTGTTCATTCTCCACAAATCCGGCGATCATACCGTTCGTTTTGAACGTAACGTAAGAATTTTTCCCTTCTTTGACAAGCATTCTCAGCGCAGGAGCCAAAAGAGCCGCCTTATCTGCGTTAAATTCAACTTCCGAAAGATCCGGTATGTATTTTGCGCGTTTTTCTATCGTTTCCATAACGCCGCGCACAATTTCGTCGATCTCTTCAACAGTGTCCGCCGCGAATATTATCCCGTGATTTTTCAAAAACACCGTATTAACACGTTTTCCCGTACGGGCCTCACAGACGGCGATATCCTCTTTAACACGTTTTGCAAGTATATAGCCCGGCTCGGCGTTTTCGGTCCACACGGCATAAGGGAACAACTCTCTCACCGTTTTCTCTCCGTCAGCGGAACAGGTCAGGCCGTTCACAAGGGCGGGATGCAGGTGGAGAACGTATTTCTGAGGCAAAAGATTGTGCAGCAGCGTTTCGACGCTCGGACGTTTATCCAAACTGTCAG
>JAGAEK010000001.1 GCA_017828835.1 Oscillospiraceae bacterium
GACGGAAAATGCGTTTGCTGCGGAAAGCCTGCCAGACATATAGTATATTGGGGCAGAGCGTATTGATACGAACAATTTAAAAAGAGTCCGGTGTTTTACCGGACTCTTTTTTTATGTTTATTCATGTTTTTAAGGATTTACGACGTTTTTCGGACACCCGGAAACGAAAGCGCGAAGATTGTCGGCGGAAATATCGAGAAGACGTTCGCGCGATTCTTTCGAGGCCCAGGCGACGTGAGGGGTAAGGATGATATTTTTGGCTTTAAGCAAAGGATTGTTTTCGGAGATCGGCTCGGAAGAGACGACGTCTGCGCAGACACAGGAGAGTTTTCCGCAGTTGAGCGCGTCGGCGACGTCCTGTTCGTTAAGGATAGGGCCGCGCGCCGTGTTTATTAATATCGCGCCTGTTTTCATTTTAGCGATAGACTCTTTGTTTATCATCTCGCGGCTGTCGTCGTTCAGAGGACAGTGCAGAGAGATAATATCGGAATTTGAATAAAGTTTATCTAAAGATACGAATTTAAGACTGTCGGATTCAAAAGATCTGTCGGGATGACGCGTGTAAACGAGAACGTTCATACCGAACGCCTGAGCGACCTTCGCAACTGAGCGCCCGATACTGCCGAAGCCGATCAAGCCGAAATTTTTTCCGAACAATTCGATTATGGGAGATTTAAAGTAAGAAAAATCGGCACAATTCTGCCAATCTCCCGACAATACGCTGTTTTTATGAAGTCCGACGTTGTTGCAGGCTTCGAAAAGGAGCGCGAAAGTGTGCTGAACGACGCCAGGAGAGCTGTATCCGGGCACGTTGCAAACGGGGATACCGCGTTCTTTTGCGCGGTTTATATCGACGACGTTATAACCGGTAGCAAGAATGCCGATATATTTCAATTTCGGCAGAGCGTCGATTATGGTGCGGTTCAGCGGGGTTTTATTAGTGAAAACGGCGTCGGCGTCTTTTGCGCGGCTTATAATGAGTTCTGCGTCGCGTTCGGAATAAGACGTCCGGTCATACACCGTAACGTCGCCGAAACGAGAAAAAGCATCCCAGGAAAGATCGCCGGGGTTTGCGGTGTATCCGTCGAGAATAACGATCTTCATATACTACTCCTTTAAAAAACGCGGTTTGGTTAAGATTTATAAGATTTTTCTGCACTCGAGATAAAATCTCTTATCGCAGGCATGGCCCATTGAAAACGTTTTGCGGGGGAAAGTACCTTTTTCCGCGATCGACGGGAAAAACTCCGATTTTTCGAGTTTAGGAAGCAAGATTGAGGCGTTTTGTGGTTGTACTCCGAGAGAGCGCGCAACCTCGTCTCCGTGTATATAATCCTCTTTTCCGCCGAATTCGTTCAAATAGCGGTCGATATATTTTTGGACCGCGTCGACGACGAGACCCGCAGAATCGATACCCGTAAAGATGGTTTTTCTGCAGTTTGCGGAATTAAGTTCGATTTGTTTTCCGTCTGTTTTACCGGCAAAGAGATCCTCAAGACCTGAAATGAACTTTTGCCCGTCAACACCGAATACTGCGCGGTGTATCGGTTCGAACTGCAGCGAAGAATCGTGGAGGTTGACGACCTCTACCAACGCGTATCTTGACGGATGATTCATAAAATATTCTTTCGGCGTCGTAAGTTTGAGGTTTTCGAAACAGGTTTTAGCTGTGGCGAGGGAATGGTTACCGTCTCCGACGGCGAACAAGAGCAGGTTACCGTTATGCGCTTTTTCAAAATCCGCCGCTATTTTTGCGAGAGCGTCGGTGATTTGTTTCGAACATTCTTCCGAAATACGGTATCCCTTTATGGAACCGCTGTTCTGCATCAGTTCAAAATCGTATAACTTTTCAAACTGTTCTTTTTTCTCCTCAAGCGGCTCAATAACGGTCATATCGGGATCATCGATAAGGAGCATGATATGGGGCAGTTCAAGCGTTGCGTCTTTTCTGATACGGACACGCGGAGGCAGTCTTTTCAAAACGGTACCCTCGGTGGCGCGTATTTTTGACGTTGAGTCGGGAGAAAAGTCGTACTGTTCGAGATCGACCGCGCCGACTATACCTTTGCGGATCTTTCCGTCAGCGAGCATACGGCGCACGTATATAAAGCTGTTTTTGACTTCGTAAAATAACGAATCCGAAAGATATTCCTTCATCGTACGGTTTATATCTTCCGTCATACCGTCGACGTTTTCGTTTTCGAGATAGATTTCGGGAAGAGTAATCTTAAGAGTTGAGGGGGCGGATCCGACAAATTTTTCGACGCTGTTCCAATATTTCGGTTCCGAGGTATACTGGTCGCAGGCGACGACGCTCCATTTTGTCATATCGCAGTTTTTCGGGAGCAGGATATCGGTTGGTACAAAAGGGATTGAGTTTTCCATTAAATTCGTCCTTTACAAAAAAATTTATGTTTCAGCGATACAAAATATCTTATTTTGCATTGCGGTATACCGATTGGATAAAATTTTCAAGATCCTCGAAATATGAAAGAGAAGAGGCCTCGTTTCTGAGATTTGCTGCGCCGCGAAAGCCTTTCGTATACCAGGCGGCGTGTTTTCTTGCCTCTTTCATACCGATCTTTTCGCCTTTATATTTGCAAATAAGCTCGACGTGTTTACGAAGAATCGACATACGCTCTTCGATATCGGGATCGGGAACGGTTTTACCCGAAGTCAAAAAAGAATCTATTTGAGAAAAGATCCAGGGTCTTCCGAGAGCGCCGCGTCCTATCATAACGAGGTCACATCCGGTTTTTTCATACATTGACACACAGGATCCGACGTCGCAGACGTCTCCGTTCGCGATAACGGGGACAGAGACCGCGCGTTTAACTTCTCTGATAATATCTGTGTCGACCGGCGGAGCGTACATCTGAGTTTTCGTCCGCCCGTGTATCGTCAGGGCGGAAGCGCCGTTTTGCTCGCAGATTTTCGCGAATTCGACGGCGTTTGAGGAATTTTCGTCCCAGCCTTTGCGAAATTTAACGGTTACCGGGATATTGACGGAGCTGCTGACGGCTTTTACTATTTTGCCGGCAAGTTCCGGAGATTTCATCAGAACGGATCCGCCGCCGCAGGAAGTTACCTTCGGAGCGGGGCAGCCCATATTTATATCGATGATATCGGGGGCGTATTCAAGCGCGATTATAGCGGCTTTCGCCATAGTTTCGGGTTCGTTTCCGAAAAGCTGGACAGCGATCGGGTGTTCGGAGGGGGCGGTCGAAAGCAGCTCGACGGATTTTTTATCTTTGAAAACGATACCTTTTGAACTTACCATTTCACCGACGAGATAGGCTGCTCCGAAAGATTTGCATATTTCGCGGAAAGCGCGGTCTGACACGCCTGCCATCGGGGCAAGCGCTGCGGTACGTTTTATTTTAACGTTTCCGATCGAGAAGGTCTGCAACACGGTTTTAAAACTCCTTTTAGAGGGTACGCCCTTCGTAGACGCCGTTTTTGAATTTAAGATATTGGCTGCAAGCGCGTTTGCCGTTATAGTCCTCGCATTCGACTCTGAGATATATTATGTTCGGATTTATAGTATATTCGGCGCAAGTGAGAGGAGAGTCGCCGGCGTACACGATCCTGTTTTTTTCATAATTCAAGTTTGTGAAAAAAGTAACTTTTTTGACTTCCGAGCAATAGATTTTGACGGTAGTATCGGAAATTTCGATTTGTTTTATTTCGGGACCCTGAGAGCAGTAGAAAGAGTCGGTATTGAGAGTACGGAACAGATTTTCGCGTGAGAGTGACGGCATCGGGACGCAGATCCAGTTCAAGAATTCGTTGTTGCCGGTGCCGTAATAATGCGTATCGTCTACGCCGAGGATTTTTTTGAAGCAGCCTTTTGCCGTTACGGTGTCGGTATAGAGGGAAGAATCGCCTCTGCCAGAGAGATAGCTGACTGAGCTGTAGATCTCGGTCGCGAAGCAGTTATCGGCATAAATGAGGTCTTCGATGTTGAGGAGCGACCAGGCGGGGTGACCGAGTATAGTCATACCGCCGGCGTCGGTTATCGATTTTGAAAAGCTTTCTATCGTTTTGGATTCGGGCGCGGAATATTCGCGCTCCAGCCCGAAACCGATAACGTGCCAGGCTCTTGTTTTGTCTTCGCTCATTGTGTCGAATTCGACGCCGCCGAGCACCAAGAACCCGTCTTCGTCATATCCTTTAAAATAGCGGTTGTGATCTGTTATAGCGAGAAAAGAATACCCGTGATCTTTATATCTTTCAACAGCATATTCCGGAGAGGCTCTGCCGTCGGATAAATTCGTATGAGTATGCAGATTTCCTTTATACATTTTCATATTTTCCGGGAATATGAACATATATAAGCACTTCCTTTAAAAATTATAACTAAATTATTATACTATATTCCCGATAAAAAAGCAACAAAATAACTTTACTAAAATTAAAAAACGGAAATAAATTTGTTTGTTGCAATTATTAAAAATAGGTGATAAAATATAAAAGATGGGTAGACAAGACGGCAGCGGTAGTTTTTGGAACTAACGAGGAAAGTCCGAGCTCCAAAGGGCAGGATAGCTGCTAACGGCAGCCGAAGGCAACTTTAGGGAAAGTGCAACAGAGATATACCGCCGCGAAAGCGGTAAGGGTGGAAAGGCGAGGTAAGAGCTCACCGATCGGCAGGAGACTGACCGATCCTGTAAACCCTATCCGGAGCAACGCCTCATGGAAGTGAAGAGAAATGCGTCGGCCCGGCGTACTTCATGAGGGGCGGCTTGATTCCGTCGGCGACGGCGGAACTAGATAGATTGTCGTCAAATACAGAACTCGGCTTATATGTCTGGCCATTATGGGAGCGTTTTGCTCCCATAAAATTTAAGAAGGAAATGATATTATGAATATTTCTGAACTGAACGCGGAACGCAACCTGACGATGCTGACGGATTTTTACGAGCTGACGATGTCGAACGGCTATTTCGAACACGGTGTCGGAGATACGATAGCGGTGTTCGATATGTTTTTCAGAAAGATACCGGACGACGGAGGCTTTGCGATATTCGCAGGGCTTGAGCAGCTTGTGGAATACGTGAAGAATTTGAAGTTTACCGAAAACGACATTGAATATTTGAGGAGCAAAAAGCAGTTCAGCGAAGAGTTTTTGGATTACCTTGCGCATTTTGAGTTCAAATGCGATATATGGTCGTTAAAAGAAGGGACTCCGATGTTCCCGAACGAGCCGGTAGTAGTCGTCAGAGGGCCGATAATACAGGCGCAGCTTATCGAAACGATGGTTTTGCTGACGATAAATCATCAGTCTTTGGTGGCGACGAAAGCGAACAGGATCGTGAGAGCGGCGCAGGGAAGACCCGTTTTTGAATTCGGGTCGAGAAGGGCGCAAAGCTACGATGCCGCGATACTCAGAGCGAGGGCGGCTTATATAGGCGGATGCAACGCGACGGCGTGCGCGATAGCCGACAGAGATTATAACATTCCGGCGGTAGGGACGATGGC
>JAGAEK010000109.1 GCA_017828835.1 Oscillospiraceae bacterium
GGTGACGTGTTTTCCGGCCGAAGGGATATTCGGTTATACTGAATATTTCAAAAGCGTCAGACAGTTTCAAAACGTCCGGTTCGGAACAGGGCGGGATATCCTTGCCGCAGACGCCGCGAACGATGATATCGCCGATATTGAAGGTATATCCGGAAAGAGGAGATAAGTCGAAATCTTCAGGAGAAATATAGGAAAGATTTTCGCGGGTTTTTGCAAAATAAGGTATATATACCTTGAATTTATCGGCGCCGATAATTCCGTCCGAAGCGGACGAAACGGCTTTAGTCGAAATGAAAGCAACGTTATCGATTATTCGTTTGAAATAACTGACGGAGTTTGTGAGCCGGTCGGTACGGCGGTTGAAAACGGTAATTGATTCGTTGAATATTTGCAAATAAAATTACCTCCTTGCTCCTCTGAAAAGAATTCCCGAATCCGCAAGATACTGCATAGCGGTATTACGGAGAGCACGTGACGGAGGGGCGGTGTTTGAGATCCCTCTTGCGTAGCCGACCGAAATATCGCCGGATTTTTCATAGGTGAGGCCTCCGCCGTTATTGTTGGAATATATTGTGTCTGCTACGGCGCAGATCGCTTTTTTGATTTGATCTGTCGGATTCAGAAAATCAATTTTACCGAAGGTGATCGCTGAGATATATTCCTCGGCGCGTTTTTCAAATTCGGGAAAAGAGTCGGAAGGAATGGCGGATCCGCCGAAGGTATAGGAATAAAAGAAATAATCTGTACAGGGCATAGGCGTCTCCTTTTTTGTGTTAATTAAGATCAGGCTTTGGAATGGAGGTAAACGCCTTTGAGTTTGTTTGAGAGGACGAATGCGTCGTGATATATACGGTAGTCGAACTTCCAGGCGTCCGCCTTTTGGTTTTCGTCGGGAGAAAATACGCGGGGCAGGGTGTGTTTGGGCACCTGAAGTACGGCGGAGGGATGGATTATCATAAAGTTGATGTCCTTTGCACCTGATGCGGCGACGTATCCGCCGTCGGTCTGACCGCTTGTAGAGCCGTCGTAGAGAGTGATGGCGGTTTTGAAACGTCCCTGAGGTACTTTAATGATACGCATACCGTCGTAGGTTTCGATGTTGGTGTTTATATCGGATTCCGAAACGGGCGCAAATCTCATACCGGCGGTCGCTTTTTTGAGGAGAGAGTAGTTTGCGGGGGTTATGAACAGGATCCTGCCCTCGCAGGGAACTTCATTTTCATCCATTGAGAGAACGGCGGTGTCTATCGCGTCGATGATCGTGGCGGCGGTGAGGGTCGCGGGGGTCGCGGCGGAAATACCGGACGTGGAAGCGTAGGTCGCGAAACGGTAGGCGTCTATTTCGGGAGCGACTTTAGTTCTGATAAATTCTCCGGCAAGAGAGCCGAACGCCTGATCGAGAGTTTCATCGTTATCCATACGGTCTATGATGAAGCTTCTTGCTCTGTCGCGGTTAAGAGTGAGAGTTTCCCAACTTCCCGTCACGCTGCCGTCGATAAATCCCGAGTTTCTGTCGTAATTCGCAAGGCCTTGGAGAGAGGTCTTGAAGATTTTGACGACGTTTCCGCCGGAATAGTCGACGACGTTGTAATCGAGAGGAGAGGTGAGGGAAGCGAACTGATAGATTTCATCCAGCATGGGAAGATATTTTTGAGCTAATGCAATACTGTTTGACATAAAAAACTCCTTTTTGATTGAAAAATATGAGAATTATAATGGAAGTCCGAAAGCCGAACGGAGAGCTGACCTTGAGAAGAAGTTACCGGTTTTCCCGGAGGTAGGGCCGGTAACGGAGAGCTCGATTTTCGCGTCTGAAAATGCTTCGGGGTTTTCGAGCCGTATGGCGTCGATGAATTCAGCGCCTCCGACTATTTCACCGTTTTCTACGGGAAGGGAAGCCGAAGCGAGACGGGCAAGTACGGCTTCTTTTGCAAGAGGACATGAGAAAGAATAAGAATCCGCAAGAGCTTTTGAAGCGTAGGCGTATTCTTTTTCGGCGAAACTCGATTTTACGGCTTCAAGCTCCGAGTTATACTGATTTTTCAGAGCTTCGACGGCAGAATCGGAATCGGTTTTGGAAATAAAAGCGGATTTGAAATCACGCTTAAAATCAGCGGAAAATTCTTGAGGGATTTTCGCGCCGTATTTATTCAGAATATTAAATATATCCAAGTTTACACATCCTTTTTCGGCAATAATTTTTTGGCGTCTTCCGAAGAAACGCCGTATCTCCAGGCAAGGTATACTTCAGGCGCAATGATACCGGAATTGACCTCTTCAAGCCGAATTTTCTGTTCCGACGACGCGTCTATTATCACGGAATCGTCCCAGGAAAAAGAAAGATCGTATTTACCGCTCGGCGCGAGCTTTGCGGCGGAGGTCCAGATATTGACGGCGTCGACGAGTTCTGAAAGAGCGTGTTCGAGAGATTTTTGTATATCGGACACGGTGGAATAAAGACGCTGTTTTGAGCTGATTATTTCGGTTGCAGTCAATTCGGAATTATGCGGATCGGAGATGGAGCCGTAGGAGAGACCGCAGTTGAACTCAATACGTTTGAATATTTTGTCGAGTCCGTTGAAAAGCGAACGGTCACGTATTTCGGGAGAGAACTGTTTCAGAAACGCGCCGTCTCTCATTGAGTCTATATCGAAGGCACGGAAAAGGCGTTCTTTTCCTTTCGGCAATACCGGATTACCGTTCTGGTCCTTGTCGAATAAATCGATACTTGCGTCGATCGCGAGTTCGCTGCCTTCATATTCCCACATGATCGAAGCGAACAGAGAATCGGCTTGTTCTATGAGCTCGACCGCTCTCGAAAACACAGAGACTCCTAACGGAGAATCCGGGTCGATATTATTTGCGAGCGGCATTTTAAAATAGGAAAAAAGCGGAGAAGAAACGCCGGATATATGGAGCTTTTCGGCACGTTCCGACCATTCGGGTATTGAAGAAAGGGGGACCTTCGAGCCCAAAGAGTAGGGTGAATCGGAGGAATAAGCCGTGTTTGAAATATCGACGCCGTTATTTGAGATACGATGTATCTCAAAAAGAGTGCAGTGTTTTTTACCGATATATTTATGAGCGGTGAAAAGTGCGGACGAGATATTGCCGGAGCAATCGAATTCCAGAGGGAAAAAGCGGTCTGATCTTATTACGTCGATAAATA
This sequence comes from Oscillospiraceae bacterium, assembly GCA_017828835.1. GTDB lineage: Bacteria > Bacillota > Clostridia > Oscillospirales > Ruminococcaceae > RGIG8367. Next base: position 3,170 of record JAGAEK010000109.1, read on the forward strand.
TACGGTTACGGTAAAGATACGGCTTGAACACTATTCCGCCGCCGGCGCAGGCGTATTCCGCGGCACGGCGGAGGTTTTTGATGAGAGGAGCGCATTGAGCGGAAAGGAATTTTGCGCGTTCGCCGCCGGAGATGTTCAAATTCATTTCAAGAGTAACGAGTCTTGCGAGTTCGGAGGATACTGCTGCGGCGAGGTTGAGAGATTTTACGGAAGAGGAGAGCCAGGGTGCTTTGCCGGAATAAACGTTGTTCCAAAGCTGTATACTTTGATACATTTCATCGGATATTGCCGGCTCAACACCGAGTTTTGATTTAATAAATCGGTTTTGAAATATCGTTGATATCACCTCTTTTAAAGAAATGGATTTCGGCAGTAGAAGAAGATGCCGAAAGAGAGAAAAATTATCTGCGCATTACGGAGTAGACGAAATACCGGAGGTCGTCCATGGCGTGGTCGAACTCTTTTATGACGGTATCGCCCGAAAGATCGTCGCTCCAGGAATAAGCGGAAAACTCGCGGATACAGTCCTTGCAGTTTTCGCCTATCACGATCCTGCCGCTCGAGAGAAGGGCGGAGACGAGGCGGATACCGTTCAGAACGTCGTTTGAAGCTCCGCGTACCTTGAATTTTCCCGATTTTCTTATGCGAGCGATAAAGCTTGCGGCGGACGGATCGATGATAACGCAGGAGATCGGTCGGTCGCCTGCAAGATCAACAAGTCTTTCATAATACTCGTCGTCGGTGAGCTGAAAACCGGATCTTCTGCTGTCGTGGTAAAATTCGTCGATACGGAACGCTTGACCGTCGATCAGAAGCCAAAGTCCCATTGAGCAGGGATTCACGGTACCGTAATCGATCGAAATATAGAATTTGCCTCCGGAGGACGGGAGCAGAGATTCCGGAAGAGTGTTTACCGATTTTTTGAACATCGGATAAACAAGTCCTTCGGCGCGGGTCCACTCGCCTAAGATATAGCGGGAATAAAACACGCCTGAATATAACTTTTCGTAGTTTTCGAGGGTTTCCGCGGAGAGACTCGGGTTGTCGGACATTAAAAAATGCAGAAGCAAAGCTTTCTTTTCTTCGGCTTTCAGTATCCAATCGTTGAAAAACCAATGTTCGGGGGAATCGGGATTACAGTTGAACCAGATCTTCGAACCGGAAACGGAACAGCGGGCGACGGCCTGATCAACGAAATTTTTCGGCATCAAGGCGGTTTCGTCGAGCATCACACCGGCAAGGGTAATACCTTGAATATAAGAAAAAGAGGTTTTATCTTTTCCGCCGAAAAGGTAAAAAATATTTGAGGAGCCGTCGGGAGCCGTTACGGTAAGAGTTTCGGTCGAGGAAGAGTATTTGACGCCGTAGCGCTTTTTTAAGGAATTGATGCAAAGAAGCGGTTCTACAATATTGCGTTCGGCGTTTTTTATCGTTTTCGAACAAATCGCGAAAGATTGGTTTTTAAAGCTGTTCATTGCCCAAAGCATAAAAGAGAGAGACATGACGAGAGTTTTTCCGCTTCTTACGGCGCCGTCGCAGATAATACAGCGGTATTTTGCGGAAATTTCCGGAACAGCCCACCAGCTGAGCAGTTTCAGTTGTTTTGAGGAAAATTCGGAAAAAGAAAAGCTCATTTTATTTCGTCGTTCCAAACTGCGGAACAAGCCTTTATCGCGTCCAACAATCCGTCGTCGGAAAGTTCGGGAGAAAAATCCGAATCGAAAAGGCCGACGTGTTTTCCGAGCAGTTCAAGGGCTTTTAGCCTGTAATTGAGCTTGACGTCGGAATCATCGTCGGAAGAAAACGCGATTTTTTCAAGTTCCGAAATTATTTTTTTTTGAGTTTTAGCTGCTTTTGGAGACATATTTGCGATCCTTTCCGAGAATACATTTCGGAAGAATACAGAAATTTTTGCCGCAGACGGTGTTATTGTTCCAGCAGCACGAGTCGCACAATGAAACAGGGTTTACGGCGGATTTTTTCGCTTTGTTTTTTATGCCTTTTTCAGCGGCATTATTTGATAGAACAGAGTCCAGGGAAAAGATAATATCACCTACCGAAAATAAAATTGTATAAGTCCGTTAAAAAACGGGCGCAAAAAAACACCGACCGTTGAAAAGTCGGTGTTTTTGGGTCCTTTGCATTCAATCCCACGATATAATTATATACCGTTGATTTTTCCCAAAAGTATCAATATATTTACAGTTGGAAATTTGTCGCATGGAGATCGTAAGGCGTCATCTGGTATACGAAATAGTTGAGCCAGTTAGAGAACAAAAGGTTCGCGTGGGATCTCCAGGTATGGAGAGGCGGTTTTGAGGGATCGTCGTCCGGAAAATAATTTTTCGGGATACTTATGTCGAGACCTTTATCGCGATCTCTGAAATATTCGTTCGCGAGAGTGTTGGCATCATATTCGAAATGGCCGGTGATAAAGAAACGGCGGTTATGCTGCGAAGCGATAATAGTCGGGCCGGCCTCGGGGGAAGTTACAAGTGTCTGGAGAGTACCTACTTTATCAAGATCGCTTTGTAATATTTCGGTATGGCGGGAGTGAGGCGCCGAAAAACGGTCATTGAAACCGCGGACGAGCGGATGAGTCGGAGTCAATACGGCATGGTCAAACAGACCGAAACGTTTTTCTTCGAGAGAATGTTTCGGAACGCCGTAGTGGAAATAAAGTCCGGCTTGAGCGCCCCAGCAGATATGCAGCGTGGAATAAACGTTGGTGCGTGACCATTGCATTATCCGGCAAAGTTCGTCCCAATAGTCGACCTCTTCAAATTCGAGGTGTTCGATCGGAGCGCCGGTTATAATAAGTCCGTCGAATTTTTCATTTTTGATTTCGTCAAAAGTTTTATAAAATTTAAGCAAATGTTCGGACGGAGTGTTTTTTGAAGTGTAACTAGCAGTCTGCAAGAGTTCGATTTCTATCTGCAGAGGAGAGTTGCCGAGAAGACGCAGAAGCTGGGTCTCGGTTTCGATTTTTTTGGGCATAAGATTAAGTATTGCGATACGGAGCGGTCGAATATCCTGATGCTCCGCACGAAACCGGTGAATTATGAATACGTTTTCCTGTTCAAGGATTTTGGCGGCCGGAAGAGAATCGGCAATTTTAATAGGCATTGATCAAATTACAATCCTTTCGTATATAATAATGTAAGAAATAGGATGCAAATTAAAATTATACGAATATTTTACTATATAAAAACTGAAAACGCAAGGATATATTAGATAAAAGATAAGTAAAAACAATGTGTTTTTTGTTAAAAAAACCGATATAAAAAAATAGTAAAAAAAAAGTCCAAAAAAGTAAAAAAAGGTGTTGACAATGGTAGAAGAGGTGTGATAAGATAATAGAGCTGTCGCGAAGAGGCAGGAAGAAGGAAGCAGCTGAAAAGGCTGAGAACCGGGAAAGTTTTTTTGCGGGAGCAGAAGGACCTTGAAAATTGAACAACGACGAAAGAGACCCTATAAGAAAATTCACAAGAGTTTTGAAAAAGAATACGTTAGCAAGTAATTTTTATGAAGCTAAGGTAAACGAATAATAATGGATGTTAGCTGCGGGGAGCGGCTGATATATAGAAATTATTAAGAGATTGATCCTGGCTCAGGACGAACGCTGGCGGCGCGCTTAACACCTGCCAGTCGAACGGGAGAGATACTTGGAAGCCTTCGGGCGGAAGAGTAAGGATCCAGTGGCGAACGGGTGAGTAACACGTGAGCAACCTGCCTGTCAGGGCGGGATAACGTTGGGAAACTGACGCTAATACCGCATGACATATGCTGATGGCATCATAAGCATATCAAAGGAGAGATCCGCTGACAGATGGGCTCGCGGCCAATTAGGTAGTTGGTGAGGTAACGGCCCACCAAGCCGACGATTGGTAGCCGGACTGAGAGGTTGGACGGCCACATTGGGA
>JAGAEK010000110.1 GCA_017828835.1 Oscillospiraceae bacterium
TATCCCCGAAATGAAAGCCGTACCGATAATCGGCGAGATCCATGCCGGACAGCCGATATTCGCTTATCAAAACAGCGAGGGCTTCGCTTACGCCGATATTTCGGATCCTTCGGAATATTTTTATCTGCGCGTTCACGGCGACAGCATGATAAACGCTAACATTACCGACGGTTCTCTCGTTTTGGTCAAAAAACAGAATTTTGCGGAAAACGGACAGATCGTCGTATGTATCGTTGACGGAGAAACCGCGACGCTGAAACGCTTTATGCAAAAAGGCGATATCATCGCCCTTATCCCCGAAAACAACAACTACGAATCGATTTTGCTCAACCGCAAGGATTTTGAAAACAACAATGCAAGAATACTCGGAGTCGCGGTAGAAGTAAAAATAAAACTTTAGGAGAAAAGTTCATGGCAGCAAAAAGAAAATCTTCAGACAGAACAAATGAAAGGACCTCTTCCGACGCCTATATCGAAAACGCCGGCGTAGTTATCGACCAGCAGATCGTAAATACGATCGAGAGCAACTATATGCCGTACGTCATGAGCGTCATAGTTTCCCGTGCGATACCCGAAATCGACGGATTCAAACCCTCCCACAGAAAACTGCTCTATACAATGTATAAAATGGGGCTTTTGGGCGACACGAGAACAAAATCCGCAAACGTCGTCGGCCAGACTATGAAACTCAATCCTCACGGCGACGCCGCTATATATGAAACGATGGTGAGAATGGCACGCGGAAACGAATCGCTGCTTTATCCTTTCATCGATTCTAAAGGTAACTTCGGAAAGGCTTACTCAAGAGATATGGCTTACGCCGCCTCAAGATATACCGAAGTAAAGCTCGAACCGATATGCGAGGAACTTTTCTGCGATATCGATAAGGACACCGTCGATTTCGTCGACAACTATGACAACACCCTTAAAGAACCCACCTTGCTGCCGGTTACCTTTCCGTCAATACTTGTAAATTTCAACATGGGTATTGCCGTCGGAATGGCGAGCAACATCTGTTCTTTCAATTTTAACGACATTTGCCGTGCCGCGATCGCTTTGATAGAAGATCCGGACTGCGATATTTCGGGTATCGTCGAAGCACCCGACTTCCCCGGCGGCGGATATATACTCTATAACAGCGATGAAATGAAAAAAATAATCGAAACCGGACGCGGAAGTATCAGGATACGTTCGAAATATACATTCGATAAAGCCAACAACTGTATCGAAGTAGTCGAGATACCTCCGACGACGACGGTCGAAGCGATCATGGACAAGATCGTCGACCTGGTAAAACAAGGCAAGATCCGCGAGATCTCCGATATACGCGACGAAACCGATCTTTCCGGACTTAAACTCGCTATAGATATAAAGCGCGGCGTCGATCCCGACAAGCTTATGGCGAAGCTTTTCCGTTCAACTCCTCTCGAAGATAACTTCAGCTGCAATTTCAACGTACTTATTGCCGGCGCGCCGAAAGTCATGGGCGTAAAAGAGCTTTTGACTGAATGGATCTCGTTTAGGGAAGAATGCGTACGCAGAAAAATATATTTTGAACGCGACGTCAAAAAAAATCGTTTGCATCTGTTAAAAGGACTTAAAAAACTGCTTCTTGACATCGACAAAGCGATCAAAATAATCCGCGAAACTTCGGAAGAAGCCGAGGTCGTACCCAATCTTATGGTCGGATTCGGTATTGATCAGACACAAGCCGAATATATCGCCGAGATAAAACTCAGACATCTGAATAAAGAGTACATTTTAAAACGCGCTTCTGAAATGGACGCTTTGAAAGCCGATATCGCAAAAGCCGACGAACTTTTGTCCGACCGTTCGAAGACGCTGCTCGAAATTTCAAAACAACTCAGCGAAGTATCGGCAAAATACTCAAAGCCGCGCCGCTCGGTCATTATTTACGACGTACAGGATACCGACGTAGACGAAGAAGAAGAGATACCGGATTATAACGTCAACGTCTTCTTCACTCGCGACGGCTATTTCAAAAAAGTTACCGCACAGTCTCTGCGTATGAGCGGCGAGCACAAACTCAAAGAAGGCGACGAGCTCGTATTCTCAAAAGAAATTAAAAACTCGTCGGAACTCTTGTTCTTCACCGACGCGCAGCAGGCATATAAAGCGTCGGTCAGCGATTTTGCCGAAACAAAGATCAGTCTTCTCGGCGACTACATCCCCGCCAAGCTCAACTTTGACGCCGACGAGAAGATCATCACTATGGTCGCTCTCAATAATTATTCCGGACATATTCTGTTCTTCTTCGAAAACGGAAAAGTCGCAAAGATCGCGGCGTCCGCTTACGAAACGAAAAACAAACGCAAAAAGCTTATCGGAGCGTTCAGTGCTTCTTCACCCGTCGCGGCGATATTCTATGCTCCCGAAAACACGGAATACCTCATAAAAGCCTCGAACGGCAAAGCGCTGCTCTTCAACAGTGCCGCGATTTCTGAAAAAACCACTAAAAGTTCTCAGGGCGTAGCCGTCATGCAGATCAAAAAAGGTTTCGTTACCGAAGTCAGCGAATTTGACGGAACCTCTCTGACGAATCCCCACAGGTTCCGCTCGAAGAACCTTCCCGCCTCCGGTGCGGTCTTGCACGACGATGATATCGGCGTCCAACTTTCACTTTGATCTTTTACATTTTTTACCTCGGTTTTATTTCGTTTTTCTGCTAATAATATTATCGGTTTTGATTTTTCATATCTGTGAACGCGTTGAATTGAAAAACAAAAGCCGTCGCATCCTCCGAATTTTCGGAGGATGTTGTTTTTTTGTTTGCGTTATACTGAAATTTGTGATAGAATAATAAAAACCTCAAATTTTAACCGAAAGCCAAGGGAAATTTATGAATATTTTGAAAAAAACAGAAAACCGCCCTTCGCGTGTCGCCGCGATACACGACTTATCAGGTTTCGGCAGATGCTCTCTTACCGTGATATTGCCGATACTTTCCGTCATGGGAGCACAGGTCTGCCCTATCCCGACTGCCGTTATGTCTTCTCATACCGGCGGACTCGGAGACGTCGTTATGCATGATCTCACCGATTTCATATCTCCATGCTTGAAACACTATAAATCTCTCGGCATCGATTTTGAATGCGTATACAGCGGCTTTCTGAGCTCTGAACGTCAAATCGACAGATGTCTCGAGTTCTATTCTTCGTACCCCGATGCGCTCGCCGTCGTGGATCCCGTTATGGGAGACCACGGCAAACCTTATCGCACCTGTACTCCGGAAATACGTTCCGGAATGAGCGAACTCGTCCGCGTCGCGGATATTATAACCCCGAACCTCACCGAAGCCGCTATTTTGCTCGGCGAAGAATATCCTCGCCGCCCTCTCACCCGTGAGCAGGCAAAAAGTATGCTGCTGAGGCTGAGCGAAAAAGGGCCCAATCTCGTTGTGATCACCGGTACCGAACTCGTTTCGGGAGAGATCGCGAATCTAGGATACGACCGCGAACGCGGCAGCTTCTGGTTGGTACCCTGCGATTATTCTCCTGTATCCTATCCCGGAACGGGAGATATTTTCGCGTCGACGCTTATCGGCGGTCTTCTCTCCGGCGACAGTCTCCCGATCGCTATGAACCGTGCCGCGAAATTTGTTGAAATCGCCGTAAAAATCACCTTCAGCACCGGGAGCGACCCTCGTTTCGGCGCTATGCTCGAATCTGCCCTCCCTTACCTTTTGCAGCGCGATATTTTGAATAATTTCAGCATACTATAAGTTAAAAAAGCAAATGATCCGTTGATTTATAACGGACTTGAAAATAAAAATATTTTAATTGAAAGGTATTTCGCAGTTGCGAACCCTACGGTAGCCGTTATGTCTAAATATGTCACTACAATTATCATCACTCTGATTTTGCTGTCTTTGACGCTTTCGTTTACCGGCTGTCAGCCGATAAATAAAATCGCGGATCTGATCGGCGTTTCAAGCGAGTCGTCCGCGTCTTCTGAAAGTTCATTCGAATCCGAGATCAGCGAAACCTCAGAAACTCCCTCCGAAAATATCTCTTTTATGCTCGATGAAATATACGAAAACTGCGATATAATGGGAGTTGAGATCTATGATGCATCAAAACTCGAAAATATGATCGGTATAACGTCCGATCAGGTCGAAGAATTTTTCGTCGCGTGCACAAACGGTAAATTCGGCGTCGCAGACGTTGCGGTGATAAAACCCGTTGACTCCGCGAGAGGCAGTATTATCGAGGCTTTGAGATCGTTTTTGGAAAAACGCGCGGAATCTTTTGAAAATTACGACGTCAACGACGCCGTATCGACCTGCCTGAACGGTAAAGTCTATTCGGAAAACGGATATATCGTTATGGTCGCTTTCCGCGACAATGATACGATATCCGAAATAATAAGCAAATATATCGATTGATTTTGCTTTGCTCAAGCTCCGTCCGATTCGGACGGAGCTTTTTTCGTTACCCATAACCCCGCGCCGTTTTTGTTTATCTCGTCCAAAAACAGCGCCGCCACCGGCGCCGCAAAAAGCCCTATAAATCCGAATAATTTCACTCCCGCATACATCGAAACCAGCGCGGTCACCGGGTGGAGCCCCGGGTTTCCTCCGACAAGTTTCGGTTCGATTATATTCCTCGCGACCGCAACGACGATACCCGATATTATCAGCGCAAATCCCAACGCCGCATTTCCTCCGATGATTTCGATCCCTCCCCACACCGCAAGTATGCCTCCGGCGCCGATCAGCGGCAGCATATCCGCCGCCGATATTATCGCGGCAAGCCTCACGGCGTTTTCTATCTTCAGCAATACAAACAAAATCATCAACTGTATAAACGTAAGCAGCATAAGCAGAAAATACGCCCTCGCAACACCGCTCGCCTTTTTAAGTACCGCATTTTTAGCACTGAATACTCTCGTTCTTATATCCTCCGGGATTTGGCGCGCTAAAAACCATGCGACTCTGTCGTAATCCATGCATATAAAAATCGACGCTATGACGGTTATCACCAGCTTTAACAAAAATCCCGGTGCGTCCGCCACCACTTTAGCTGCAAAAGTTATGGCTTTTTCCGCAAGTCCGTTTGCTATCTCTCCGATTTTTTTCGCCGCTTCTCCTTTCCCTATCGCTTCACCTATAAAAGACCCGTCCGCCCACTCAGTTACTTTAATTATATTCGGCATTATTTTTTCATGAAATATCTCCGGTATCTCTTTTAACGTTTCTCCCGCAAACGCTATTATTTTGCTTAACACGATACACAAAACAGCTCCGAAAACAAAATATATGACAAACGTTATCAAAACCGCCGCCGGTTTGCGTTTTATCTTCATCAGCTTTGCCGCCGCGGATATTACGGGTTTTAATAAAAATGCTATGAGAAATCCCAATATGAACGGCAAAAAAGGTTCAAAAAGATATCTTATAAAAACGAAAAGTATTATCCCTATAGCCGCAATATACGCAACTCTTATCAAAAAATTTTTCTTTCGTTCTATTGCCGCCGTACTTTTCATATCCTTTCCCTCTTTTCACCTTTCCCTGTGTTTCTGTTTTTAGCTTTTAATCTGTTTTATTTAAAGAAATATCGCAATTTCAAGATATATTTGAAGCTTTTTCGAAAATATCTTTCGATTTTATTCGGTTTTAACGATTTTTACCCGTTTTTGCGTGTTTTTTGACCTTGTATCTTTTTACGATCAATGTTATAGTTGTATTCGTATTCAGTACACTTGTTCTCGGAGGGAGTACTATGGAAAAAGAATCAGCGCTGTATCTTGTGGATTCGCGGGCACTTCCCGAAGTATTTATCAAAGTCGCTCAGGCAAAAAAGTTAATTGCGCAAAACAAGGTCTCAAGCTGTTCCGACGCCGCAAGGACCGTCGGTATTTCGCGCAGCGCATACTATAAATATAAGGATTTTATCTTCCCTTACGAAAATAAAATCGACGGCACCATCGCGACTTATTATATTTCCCTTTGCGATGAACCGGGCGTTTTGTCCGAGGTCATATCTAAAATGTACCGTGCAGGCGCAAACATCCTCACAATAAATCAAAATATTCCCGTTGAAGGCGTCGCTCCGGTCGTTATAACTTTCAGGACCGGTAAACTGAATATACCGGAAGCTGAGCTTCGCGGTGTTATTGCAAAATGTACGGGCGTCAGCGGAATAAAAATTTTGACCGGTGTTGCCGGTACTTGACCGGCCTCTTTCTTAAAATATATTATATCTAAGGAGCTCTTTATGAAGAAAATCGCAATTATGGGCCACGGCGTCGTCGGAAGCGGCGTTGCCGAAGTCTTTTTCAAAAATTATGAAAATATCAAACGGAAAGTCAGAGACGACGCGGAGATCAAATATATCCTCGACCTGCGTGATTTTCCCTCTCTCCCTTATTCAGACAAATTCACCAAAAATTTCGACGATATACTGAACGACCCCGAAATATCTCTCGTCGTCGAAACGATGGGCGGTCTCGAGCCGGCATATACATTTGTTAAAAAATGCCTTCTCAGCAAAAAATCCGTCGTTACTTCAAACAAAGAGCTCGTCGCCGAAAAAGGCGCGGAATTACTCGCAATCGCAAAAGACTCAAACGTCAAATTTTTGTTTGAAGCAAGCGTCGGCGGAGGTATTCCGATAATCCGCCCGCTCAGCCAATGCCTTGCCGCAAACGATATACTTGAAATAAACGGTATCCTCAACGGGACTACGAATTACATACTTACCAACATGGTCAAAGAAAGCGTAGATTTTGACTGTGCTTTGAGACAAGCCCAATCTCTGGGGTATGCCGAACGCGATCCTTCCGCCGATATACTCGGTCTTGACGCCTCAAGGAAAATATGTATCCTCGCTTCTATAGCCTACGGAAAACACGTATATCCTAAATGCGTTTTTGCTCAAGGTATTAACCAAATTTCTCTTGCCGATCTTGAATATGCAAAACTGGCAGGCGGTTCCGTAAAGCTTATCGCGAGCGCAAAACTCCTTGATTCGGGAAAAATCGCCGTTGAAACGTCCCCTGCTTTTATACCGTATTCTAACCCGCTCTCTTCCGTTGACGACGTTTTCAACGCCGTACACGTTCGCGGAAACAACGTCGGCGACGTTACCTTTATCGGCAGAGGCGCCGGTAAACTCCCGACGGCTTCAGCCGTAATGTCGGACGTTATTGAAGCTCTCGCCAGACCCGACTACGATCCTATGCTTTCATGGAACGATTCAGGATCCGATTTCATAATACCTCACGAATCTATTTCTCACCGTTTCTATCTGAGACTTACTTCTTCCGATTTCTCCCGTCTGGATACTATTATTAAAAATTCGGAAAAAATCGCTCAGTCGAAAACAGAAGTCGCTCTCATATCCGCACAAACGTCCTATTCAGAGCTTTCAAAAATCTCTTCTTTGCTCGCCGATGCGAAAATTACCGTTGCTTCGGCGTTTAGAGTACTCGAATAATATTTTATCCTCCCATATAAGCTCGGACTTTTAAAAAAGTCCGAGCTTTTTGATGCGCCCATAAGCCTTCGGCTTCGCCGGTTTTCGAAAATTCTTATAAAATTTACCACAATCTTTTATAAAACCGGCGCAACGCGACAAGCCGCGTTGATGGGCGCATCAAAAATATACCCGTATCACTTCGCATTCGGTCTGCATATAAGCGCCGCGATAAGCCCGAAAAACATTGCCGCCGTTATCCCCGCCGACGCTGCGCTTATTCCTCCGCTCATTACTCCCAAAAGTCCTTTTTCCCTGACCGATTCCTTTACGCCTTCAGCCAAAAGGTGCCCGAATCCGCTCAGCGGTACAGTCGCTCCTCCGCCTGCGAATTCGACCAGAGGCGCGTATATTCCGACTGCGGAAAGAATTACTCCTCCGACAACGTATCCGACAAGTATCCTAGCGGGAGTCAACTTCGTTACATCGATAAATATCTGTCCTATCGCGCAAAGCAGTCCTCCGACAACAAATGCTCTTACATATTCCATCAGACCTTCACCCCTATTTTGTTTTTATTTGAAGAAAGATGCACAAGATGTGCTATTCCCGGAATAGACTCGCCCTGCTGCTGAGAAGTCGCACTCATAAGCGCTCCGGTAGCCATAAACAAAACGTCAGACAATTCGCCGCGCGAGATTCTGTTCATAATATATGAGCAAAGCGTTACCGCGGAA
>JAGAEK010000111.1 GCA_017828835.1 Oscillospiraceae bacterium
GATTTATGTTTGCGGTAAGGAAAAGAAAATTTTGCAAAACACAGGATAAATATTGCGGATGGGAAAGAAAAAGAGGAGCGATAACGGAATTTATCAGGTATATCAAAACCGGAGATACGGGCGGATTCTGTAAAATAGGCGGAGATCTGTCTTGGAGAGAAAGCGATCATGGTAAGAAATATATAATCACGCTTGACTCGGATACGAATTTGCTTTTCAAAACGGCGGGCAAACTGATAAGAGCCGCCATGCACCCGCTCAACAATGCGATCATCGATAAAAAATCCGGGATCGTTACCGAGGGGTACGGGATACTTGTTCCGAGAGTTTCGACGGAGCTTATGAGCGCAAACCGTACGGCATTTTCAAAAGCAATGTCGGACCTGAGTCAGAGCGGGCAGTATGACGGCAGGACGAAAGAATTTTATCAGGATTTTTTTGGGGAAACGATATTTTCGGGAAAAGGAATAATAGATATAGACGCTTATTACGAGCTTCTGGATTCGGGAATGCCGGAAGAAAAAATATTGAGCCACGATATAATTGAAGGTGCGGTTTTAAGAACTGGATTCGTTTCGGACGTGGAACTGTCTGACGAATGTCCGCCGGATGCGTTTCGATGGCTGAAAAGGGAACACAGATGGATAAGAGGCGATATACAAAACGCCGTTTTTTTGAAAAGCAGTTTCAGACAAGGTAACGGCAATGCAAAAAAGAAAAACGAAATAAATCTTCTGAGCAAATATAAGCTGCTGGATAATATAAGACGGGCGGTAAATCCTATTGCGATTTCGGCAGCGATATTTTACGGTGCATTTGCCGTAAGCGCTGAAAGCGCGATAGAAGCGAACGCGATAGTAATCATTGCGGCGGCGGCACAGCTTTTGGAGCCGATGATATCGTTTGTTTGCAGTTTGATTTTCGGCGGATGGTTTTTAGCGGTAAGGCGCAGATTCACAAATTCGGCGCCGATACTGTTCAAAAATATCTCCGCGGCGTTTTACGGTTTCGTAATGCTTTTGCAGAGGGCGGTAAACAGTACGGACGCGATCGTAAAAGCGATCTACAGAATGGCAATAAGCGGTAAAAAACGGCTTGAATGGGTATGCGCGTCGGACCTTTCGGGAGGTGAAAATTGGGAAAAATTCAAAGAGTTTCTGATAGGAGAGCTTTTGGGAACGCTTTTGGTGTTTTCTTCCTGTCGAGCGGCAAAAATGTGCGGTGCGTTTTTCCTTCTGGCGCTTCCGACCGCATATTTTTCGGCGGCGGTAAAAGAAAAAAAGAGAAAAAAGATATCGGAGAAAGACAGAAAAAGGCTTAAGGAAAGCTGTCGGAGGATGTGGAATTTTTATGAAGATTACGCTGTTGCCGAAGACAATTATCTGCCGCCGGACAACGTCCAGACAGCTCCCGTATATATGGTCGCGCACAGAACTTCGCCGACAGATATAGGTTTTTTAGTGTTGTCAGCAGTAGCGGCAAGAGATTTCGGCTTTATTGATTCGGAAGGGCTTTTTGTCAGGATTTCGAGAACGGTAGATACGGTTTTGAAACTTGAAAAATATTGCGGGCATTTATATAACTGGTACGATACGAGAAATTTATCGGTACTTTCTCCGAAATTCGTTTCGACTGTAGACAGCGGAAATATGATTTCGGCGCTCGTTGCGGCAAAAGAGGGGTTGAAAGAATACGAAAAAGAAGAGCCGAGACTGAGACAGACGATCGTTAAAATCGAAAAAATTATCGAAGAGGCGGATTTTTCCGTTTTTTACGACAGAAAAAGCCGACTGTTTTCGATAGGGATCGATGCACAGACGGGAAACAAGTCTGATTCAAGATATGATTTTTTAATGAGCGAAGCAAGGTTGACAAGCTATTATGGCGTTGCGGTCGGTCAGATACCGAAAAATCATTGGAACGCGCTTTCGAGAATGATGTCGAGAAAAGGATTGTACGCGGGTATGGTTTCATGGAGCGGAACGATGTTTGAATATTTTATGCCGCATATTTTGCTTCCCGTTTACGAAAATTCAAATATAGACGAAACGCTGCGATACTGTTTATACTGTCAAAAACGAAGCGTTAAGAACAAAGATATTCCTTGGGGAATAAGCGAAAGCGCGTATTACGGATTTGACGGAAATTTAGCGTATCAGTATAAGGCGCACGGAATAAAAAAACTTGGAGTCAGAAAAAGAAAGGAAGACGAGAAGGTGGTTTCGCCGTATTCTTCGTATCTCGCGCTTCCCTATTGTTTCAAAGAAGCAATGAAAAATCTTGAGTTTCTTGAAAAAGAGGGACTTTATTCCAAATACGGTTTTTTTGAGGCGGTAAGTTATGAAAAGCAGAATAAAAAGAATAACGAAAAAATAATAACTGAAAAGAAGATCTGCAGAAGTTATATGGCACACCACGTCGGGATGAGCATAACGTCTGCGGCAAACGCATTATACGGCGGGATAATGCAAAAAAGGTTTATGGCGGACGACAGAGTCGGAGGTGCGAAAGAACTTCTTAAAGAGGGAGCGGAAAGAGACGAGGTCATATACGACGGGAGAAAATTCAGAGAAAAGGGAAAAGAGAAAAAAGAGGACGGGATAATATTGTCCGGAACCGTGGAATACGACAGACCGAACACTACTCTGATTTCAAACGGCGAGCTCAGCGACGTTTTGTCGGATACGGGCGAAAACGCGCTTATGTATTCGCAGATATCGGTGAACAGAAAGAGCGACGATGCTATCCAATATCCTCACGGGATATACGTATTCGCAGACGAAGACGGTAATTTTGAATCGTTTACTCCCGCGCCTTTTTACGACTCAGATATTGAGTATAAGGCGGAGATAGGTTTAGACGGGATCAAATATTTTTATAAAAGTAAAAAAACCGGATTTGACGGAAGCGTTGATTGCAAAATACACCAGACGCTGCCGGTCGAGCTAAGAGAAATAACGGTTAAAAACGGTTCTGCAGAAAACAAAAGCGCCGATATAATAATATATTTTGAACCGATACTTTCAAGAGAGGCAGATTATTCCGCACATCCTGTGTTTTCAAAGCTTTTTGTGAAATCGGGATATGACGAAAAAACGAAATGCGTTACGTTTGAAAGAAGAGCGAGAGACGGAAAAGAAAAAGCAACTTGCGCAGTCGGTTTTCTTGAAAACGTCGAATATGAGTATGAAACGGAAAGAGAGAAGATATTCAGTTCCGCGCACGGGTATGCGTCGCTGAGAAATATAGGCGAAAAGAAGTTTTGCGGATGCTGCGGCGTCCCCGACGTTTGTCTTGCGATAAGAGTTAAGATCGAGCTTATGCCGCTGCAGAAAGTAAAGCTGAATTTGCTGATAAGTGCGGCGAGAGACCGGGAAGAAAGTGTCGGCGCGATAGAAAAATACAGAAATGTTGACCGCAGAAAATTAAAATACGCATCGTCGCCGTTCGGTATAGGGAGGATAGAGAATACGGTCGCGCAAAAACTTTTGACAAGGATGGTATATCCTATAAGGGACGCCGCAAGCGAGTCGGCAAGGAGAAAAAACACACTTTCGCTTCGCGATCTTTGGGGACTTTCGATTTCGGGAGATCATCCGATAGTCGTTTACGAAGCGATAAAGGCGTGCGAGCTTGAAAATTTCAAAATATATCTGAAACTGATGAAGATATTTCAGGAAAACGGAATGAGATTCGATATAGTCGCGCTCTACGACGGACAAAAGTATCCCGAGTTTTTAAAAACGGCGTACAGGGTGATAAATGAAGCAGGATGTGAGACGGAGAGAAAAGAAAAAAGAGGGATATATTTTGCAGACAAAAACTGTATTGACGAAGAAAGGATAAATTTGATTTATTCGGCGTCCATACTGACGGTAAGCGAAGAATTCGAAAAAATCGATAATTTCAGAAGCTTTTACCTTCCGGCGAGAATAAACGAAGCAGTACCGGGGAGAAGAGTGCCGGACGGGTTGAAAATCTGCGGAGGCGTTTTTGCGGACGGCAGATTTTACGTTGAAAGGAAGTCGGCGGCACCTTATTGCAATATACTTGCGGGACGGGCGATGGGGACCGTTTTGTCGGACAGATTTCCGGGATTTACCTGGAGCGTTAATTCAAGAGAAAACAAACTGACTCCGTGGGTGAATGATTTTGCCTGCGGTCAATGGGGAGAAAGGGTTATAGTCAAAATTTCGGGAAAAATGTACGATTTGACAGACGGCGCGCTTTGTTCTTTTTCCGAAAACGACGCGATTTACGAAAGTAAGATCGGAGATATATCCGCAAAAGTCAGGATAACCGTAGCAAAAACGGGATGTGCGAAATACTGCGATATAGAAATCAAAAACGATTCCGCAGAAAAGAAAAAAATGAGAGTCGCATACTATATCGAACCGGTTCTCGGAAACGGGAGAAAAGAGTCGAAGTATATAAAAAGTATGAAAGCAGACAATGCGATACTGCTGTTTAACCCGGCAAATTTTCAGGTGAGACGGTTTGTTGCGTTAGGCGCGGATACGCGGGAGGTGAAATTCGTTTGTTCAAGAGCGGATTTTTTGGCGGGACGGTGGAGCGAGGAGATTTTTGCACCTCAACCCGATTGCTGCGCGGCGGCGATATGCGATATCGAAATATCGCAAAACGACAGCTCGGATATAAAATTTACGATCAGCTGCGGCGCTTCTGAAACAGGAGTTTTAAAAATGATGAAAACAACTGCCGCCGAGGGGGAAAATGTCGGAAAAATAAAAATAAAAACTCCGGATAAATACCTTGACGAGTATATAAATAACTGGTGTATGAGTCAGATTGTGAATTGCAGGCTTTGGGGCAGGACGTCGTTTTATCAAAACGGAGGCGCATACGGGTTTCGGGATCAGCTTCAGGACGCGTGCGCCGTTTCCGCAGTTATGCCGCAGGAGGCAAAAAGACAGATACTGCGTGCAGCGTCGGTACAGTTTAAAGAGGGAGACGTAATGCATTGGTGGCACCGTCTGCCGAAAGGAGAAGGGGGGATAAAAGGGGTCAGAACAAGATATTCGGACGATTTGTTATGGCTGCCGTATGCTGTTTGCGTATACGTTGAAACGACCGGCGATAAAGGAATACTCGATATTTCGACGCCTTATATTTTCGGTGAAACACTTTCGGAAGGAGAAAGAGAACGCTATTTTGAAAGCTTTGAAACGGATCTTAAGGAAAGCGTTTACAAGCATTGTATCAGAGCGTTTGATAAGGTTCAAAAGTTCGGCGAGCACGGCATGCCGCTTATAGGCGGCGGCGACTGGAACGACGGATTTAACAATGTCGGATACGGAGGGAAAGGAGAAAGCGTATGGCTTGCGATGTTTTTGAAACTTACGGCTGACAAATTCGTTCGGCTGTGCAGAGAAAAAGGAGACGAAAGGTATGCGGAGAAGCTTGAAAAAATAAGCGAAAGCATGGAAAAAGCCGTTGATGAAAACGGATGGGACGGAGAATGGTATTTGAGGGCGTTTTATGATGACGGTACGGCTATCGGCTCGAAAAACAACGGCGAATGCAGCGAAGATCTTTTAGTACAAAGCTTTGCCGTCCTGAGCGGTATAGGAGATAAGAACGGGAGAGGTAAGATCGCCGTCGAGTCAGCTTATAAAAATCTTGTTGACAAAAAGAATAAATTGGTAAAACTTTTTTCCGGAGCGTTCGGCGAAGGAAATCAAAATCCGGGATATATAAAGGTATATCCGAAAGGGATAAGGGAAAACGGCGGACAGTATACCCATGCTGCGATCTGGTTTGCAATGGCACTGATAAGAAAAGGTATGTTCGACAAAGGATACGAGATACTGGATATGCTGGATCCGGCGTCGAGATGCAGCGACCGTGAACTCGGAGCAAGATACGGGCTTGAGCCGTACAGTATGGCGGCGGATATATATTCCAACGAATATTGCGTCGGAAGGGGCGGATGGAGTTGGTATACGGGTTCGGCGGGCTGGTATTATACGGCAGTGATAAGGGAGATGCTGGGAATAAAAAGAAAAGGAGACCGAGTCTATGTAGAA
>JAGAEK010000112.1 GCA_017828835.1 Oscillospiraceae bacterium
AAAGACGCGAGTGATAAGTTAAAAAAAGCGAGAACCTCAACTACGCGACCTGCGCGCCGAGGCTCTCGGCGGGTGGAGACAGTAGGACTTGAACCTATGACCTCCTGCGTGTGAAGCAGGCGCTCTAACCAGCTGAGCTATGCCTCCGAAAAATAATTATCCAAGACATTATAACAGAGATTTTCCGGTTTATCAATATATATTTATCGCTTTTGTTTCTTTTAACGAAAAAAAATTTCAAACTACCGTCAAGTTTTGCGAAAATTTACTTGATTTTTGTCTTTTTTGGGTATAAAATATAAATATATTATTAACAATGTCGGATTATATTTATTGATGCGGCATTTTTTTATTTTAGTTAGCAAAGGAATGACAGAGCGATATTTGCTGTGTCTTCCTGCGATAAAAAATTTTTTGAGAGGGGTTTCTTGATGGAAAAGTTATTCAAAATCAAGCAAAACGGCAGTACCGTCAGAGCTGAAATCATCGGCGGTCTCACAACCTTCTTCGCCATGGCTTACATTATGTTCGTCAATCCGAACATACTGAGCAACGCTATTGGCCAAGAAAACTGGTCGGCAATCATGGTTGCTACCTGCATATCTGCGGCGATTGGTACTTTCCTTACCGCATTTATTGCAAACGTTCCTTTTGCACAGGCCCCCGGAATGGGACTTAACGCATTCTTTACCTTTACCGTATGCTTCGGCATGGGATTCACCTGGCAGCA
Organism: Oscillospiraceae bacterium; assembly: GCA_017828835.1. Lineage (GTDB taxonomy): Bacteria > Bacillota > Clostridia > Oscillospirales > Ruminococcaceae > RGIG8367. Next base: position 731 of record JAGAEK010000112.1, read on the forward strand.
AGCACTCACGATCGTGCTTATTTCCGGTCTTCTCTTCCTGATCATTGCGGTATCCCCGGTACGTCAAAAGGTAATCGGCGCACTTCCTGCTTCTCTTAAATCCGCTATCGGCGGCGGTATCGGTTTGTTCATCGCGATTATCGGTATGCTGAACTCAGGCGCCGGTATCATCAAGCTCGATCAAGCCAGCAGCATTACGGCTCTCAACCTCACGATCAACGGCGGAGTCAACAAAGCGGCACTTCTTACCATAATCGGTCTTGTTATCATCTCCTGCCTTATGGCTTGGAAGGTAAAAGGCGCTATATTCATCGGAATCATCGCCACGACGCTTATAGGTATCCCTCTCGGAGTAACGACTCTTCCCGAAAGCCTTACGATGAGCGGAATCACTCTTGCTCCCACGTTCTTCAAATTTGATTTTGCAGGACTGTTCAGCCACGGCGTACTTCCTCTTATTACGGCTATCATAAGCTTTGCAATGGTTGATATGTTCGACACGGTCGGAACTCTTATCGGAACGGCAACAGGCGCCGGAATGGTAGACGAAAAAGGCAATATGAAGGGCGGAGACAAAGCTCTTATCGCTGACGCTATCGCGACCTGCGCAGGCGCTTGCCTCGGTACTTCGACAGTTACTACGTTCGTTGAATCTTCTTCCGGTATCTCCGAAGGAGCACGCACCGGTCTTGCTTCTCTCGTAACCGGTATCCTCTTTGTGATCTCCATTCTTCTTGCACCTATCGCCGGTATCGTTCCCGGAGCCGCAACAGCTCCCGCACTTATTATCGTCGGTGTTCTTATGGTAAAAGGTTCTGTTTCCAAGATCGAATGGGATAACATTGAGATCGCGATCCCCGCGTTCCTTACCATCACGATGATGCCGTTTGCTTACAGCATCTCGGACGGTATCGGATTCGGAATCATTTCCTACACCATTATCAAGATGGTACGCGGAAAATTCAAAGACGTTTCGATCCTTATGTACGTCCTTGCAGCACTCTTCCTTGCGATGTACATCCTGAAGATAATCCAAGGTCTTATCTGAGTTTGACTTCAACTTAAAACACCGGGCTCAACGAGCCCGGTGTTTTTTTCATATAAAAGATCCGACTTTGAAAATCATCAAAGCCGGATCTTTGCTTACATTGATTATTTTGCTCTTACTATCTTGACTCCGAGTTTGTTATAAGGTTCGTCTATAGTGCTCAGCAGCGACGCATCGGTGTATATTTTATCGATCTCATGGATCTGTGCGTACCTGATCATTGCGCCGGTCGTGAATTTTGTCGCGTCCGCGACGACGATCTTTTTGCTCGATCTGGTTATGACGATCTCATTTAGTTTTGCGGTATCAAAATCCGTTGTCGTAAAGCCGTCGCTGATCTTGCATCCGTCCGTACCGAGTATGCAAACGTCAAAGTGCAGTTGTTTTAAAGCGTGTTCGGCGATAAATCCGCAAAAATCTCTTCTTTGTATTCTATACATCCCTCCGATAAGCTGTATCGGCGCGACGTCGGTCAAAACCGCCATATTTCTCAGTGAATTTGTGAATATCGTAGGCAGAGGCGTTTCTTTCCCTCTCAAAAAATTAGCAAGTGCCACGCTGACCTGCAAAACCGTGCTTCCGGAGTCGAGATATATGCTCGAACATCCCTCGATTTCGGAGATAACGGCCTGAGATATTGATTTTTTCTCCAACAGTTTTTGGGTTTCCGCCTGCTCAAAAGAATATTCTTCGATTATTTCGGGTATCTTTTTGAGTCCTCCGTGAATCCTTATAGCTTTTCCGGTCTGCTCGAGTCTTGTGAACAATCTTCTTGCGGTTGATTCGGAAACGTTCAAAAGAAGAGACGCTTCCGACAGAGAGATCCTCGAACTCGCGTTAAGATAGTCACAAAGTACCGCCATATAACCTTCCACTTTTTTCATAACCGTATTGTCAACCTTTTTAAAGATTGAACTCCTTTTTTCATTTCTTCAAAAAACATTTTGCGCATGTTATTTTGACTGTTTTTAATATAATAACATACAATTTTCAATCTGTCAAATTTTGAGCGAATCTTTCATAAAAAAATATTTTTGTGAACATTTATTTCAGGTAAATTCGTTGACTTTAATTTTTATTGTTTATATAATATATTTAATAAGGTTTTATTATTGAAAGGTGGTCAAAAAAATGAAAACAAAAGCAGGATTGCTTCCGCTGTATATTGCTCTTTACGATGAGGCTGCGCCTCAAATGAGACCGAAAATAGAAAGTTTTTACGCAGAGATCGCCGACAGGCTCGAAGCTCAGGGCGTTGAGATCGTCCGTAATCCGGTTTGCTGTGTGGAAGATCAGTTCAAAAAAGCCGTTGCACGGTTTGAAGCCGAAAACGTCGACGCAATAATCACGCTGCACCTCGCATACTCGCCTTCGCTCGAATCGGAAAAGGTTCTTGCGTCGACAAAACTTCCGATCGTTGTTCTCGATACGACTCCCGATTATCTTTTCGACCATACAATCGATCCGGATGCTATCAATTACAACCACGGCATACACGGCGTTCAGGATATGTGTTGTCTGCTTGTCAAAAACGGAAAGGATTTCAATATTTTTGCCGGACATTATGAAAAATCCGACGTTATTGCAAGAGTCGCAAAAGCCGTAAAATCCATATCGGCGGCAAAATCGATGAAAGGCATGAGAGTCGGAAAGGTCGGAAAAGAGTTCAAAGGTATGGGAGATTTCAAGGTTTCTCCCGAAAAGCTCAAAAAGGATTTCGGTATCGAAGTTGTCGAATACGATATGAAAAAAGGCGCGGAGCTTTATAATTCCGTAACCGCGGACGAGATCGAAAAGGAATTCAAAGCAGATTGCCTCATTGCGACTAACGTTGAAAATATAAGCCGCGATAACTATGACGCTACCGAAAAGGTCGCTCTTGCCGTCAGAAAATGGCTTGAAAAAGAAAAAATAGACGCGTTCACGATAAATTTTCAGGACGCAGGATCCTGCGACGGATTCAAAACGATGCCGTTTTCCGAAGCGAGCAAAGCTATGGCGCGCGGTATCGGATACGCCGGCGAAGGAGATACGTTGACCGCCGCCGTTGTCGGTGCTTTGATCAAAGCTTTCCCCGACACGACCTTTGCGGAAATGTTCTGCCCCGACTGGGAAAACAACAATATTTTCTTCAGTCATATGGGCGAATATAATCTCAAAGTCGCTGCCGGTAAGCCGCATATGATAATAAAAGATTTTCCATATGCTCCCGGATTTGATCCGACCTGCATAATGGGACACTTTAAAGCCGGAAAAGTTTGTTTTGTAAATCTCGCTCCGCGCAAAGCGGGTTATACGTTTATTATCTGTGAAGGAGAAACGGTATCGCTTCCGGAAAAGATCGGAGGATTCGAAAACAGTGTATCCGGTTGGTTCAAGCCCGGAAAGACCGTTTCCGAATTTCTTGAAGGTTACAGTTTTGCCGGCGGAACACATCACGGCGCGATCGTATACGGAGCAGATGCAAAAACGCTTGCACTGTTCGGAAAAACGGCAGGTTTTGATTGCGTGATACTTTGATCGCAATAAATCGCAATAAAAAGAAGAGGGAAAATTATGAAAAGAGTGAAGAGATTTGTTGTATTTTTGGCCGCGGTCGCGATGATGATATCCGTTATTGCGCCCGCTGCTTACGCCGCATTTCCTGACGGCTGGGTCGAATATAAATACGTTCCGGGTACTCCCGACACCGGGATAATGGATTTTTCCTGGCTCAACGAAATGCCCGCCGGACAGCACGGCTTCGTGCAGGTGGTCGACGGCAACTTTCAGTTCGAGGACGGCACACCGGTGAGGTTTTGGGGTACTGTTTGCGGATTTAACAATGCGTTTCCTTACAAAAGCGACGCTGAAAAAATCGCCGCGGACCTTGCGAGTATGGGGGTCAATTTTGTCAGGATACACGCCATCGACTGTATTTTTGCGGGAGGATCCTGCGGTATCGTCGATTTTTCGGACTATGGACAAGGTCTCGGACCTAAGGGTTTTATCGAAGCAAACCTCGACAGAATGGATTACTTTATATACTGCTTAAAAGAAAAGGGCATATATATACATCTCGACACGAGCGCCGGCAGACGTATAACGCTCGGAGAAGGGTTTGACAAAACCGAAGTCGCGGCGTCGTCTGAATGCAACCTTCGCGGCGCGAGTTTCTTTGACGACAGAGTTTCGAAGATCGAATATGATTACGCCGAAGATTTTTTAGTAAAACACGTAAACCCGTATACAAAGCTCAGTTATTGCAACGATCCGGCCATCGCCGTGATACAGCGCGTCAATGAAAGCTGCGTGTTTTGGGTGGATTGGCCGGGAAATCTCGATCAAAACGGGTTCATAATCAAGCTCACCGCGAAATTCAACGCATGGCTGCTTGAAAAATACGGCACGAGAGAAGCGCTTGCGCAGGCGTGGACGAACGACCGCGGAGAATGCGGACTCGGAGACGATGAGGATCCGACTCTCGGAACTGTTTTGAGAGGGCAACTCGGAAACTGGTCCGAACCCGCGGTTTCATGGGCGGCAAGCTATGACAGCGTCCAAAACCCCGCACGCCACGCCGATTGGTTTGCGTTTTTGATAGAATTACAGCTTAAAGATTTTTCGGCGTTCAGTGAAATGCTTCGGGCAAACGGGTATAAGGGTTCGATAAATTGTTCGAATTACCCTGTCGGACCTGCAGACCTTTATCTTGAATCTCAAGCGGACGTTACCGAATTGAACCATTATTTCAACGGAACTTCCGATTCCTCCGTATCCTCGCTGTCAGAACACAATATTTTCTATCAAAATCATTTGATGCAGCGTTTTGTCTACGCGTCCTGCGCCGACAAAGCGTTCGTATCGACCGAATGGGAGGACGGAGCGGCTTCAGATTTCAGAGGCGACGCGTTCCTTCAGGTTTCAAGTTATGCCGCATTTCAGGATCTGGACGGATTTTGCGCGTGGATATACGGCTCGTCATATCAGATATGGGATGAATCGAGAGGTATACAAGATGCAAAAAACGACCCCGGATATTTCGGACAAATGGGTATTGCCGCGATGATCTTCCGGCTCGGATTGGTACAGACCGCAAAAACCGAAGTTGAATACGTCTATACCACAAGGGATATTCTCGCGACCACTCCGTATCAGCAGCATTTAGCTCTTTCGACGGTTTTTGCGTTCACATCGAAGTTTGCGCTTAGATATATCGAAGACGAATATGACGGGGACGCGGATCTTGTTATTGCTTCAAGCAACCTCTCTTACGGAGATTATTCCTCCGCGAAAAATCTTATAATACAATCGATCAGCCCCTACAGCGATCCGTTCCAAAAGCAATATGCAAGGGATGATTGGACGGCAAACTATATTTCCTCGGATGCACCCGAAGAAAAGTTCGGCTCGAAAAAATTCAAGGTCGGTCAGAACGTCCTTTCCTGTGAGGATACCGTTATATCCAAAGTCGATGCGGACATGGTCAACGGCTTTATGAGACATTTCGGACTTTGGGACGAACAAACCGGATACGTCGACGGAAAAGCGGTTTCCGATACGGGCGAGCTTGTTTATGACTATACGAACCACTACGTTTCCTGTGTAACGGATCAGGTCTGCTACGTGACAGGCGTTATTCCGGCGTCTGCAAAAGTTGGACAGATGTCTTATTCCGTTTCAAACGACAAGGCGTCTATCGTGCTACTTTCGACGGACGACAAAAAGATCAGCGAATCCGAAGCGCTTTTCTTCTATGCGATCGGACGTTCAAGAAGCAAGACCGCCATTGAAAATAATTACGGCTACAAATATATGGGCGGCGGAAAAGTATATTATCAGGACGTAAAAGGCGTTTTCAGCTTTGATTCCGAAAAAGAAAGCTGCTGCGTCTGGGGACTTGACGCCGACGGAAACAGAGTTGAAAAAATCAAAACAGAAAAGACCGATACCGGATTTAAATTCAACGTCGTTAAATACTGCAACTACGAGATCCGATTGAATTACGACGATTCAAACGATCCTATCCTTGAACCGTCGCAGGAGTCTCAAAGTTCGCAGGAGCAACAAAATTCTCAGTCCTCACAGTCCGGACAGTCTGGGACGGATCAGACGGTTCCGATCATCGTCGTTGCAGCCGTTGTGGTGGCAGCCGCAGTAATTGCCGTGCTCGTTATAAGAGGCAACAAGAAAAAATAGACAAATTTAAATATTTTTTAGACTATTATCCATTGATTTGGATATACGATCCATATTATAATTATTACTATGTTAGTTTCCGCGCTTTCGCGGATAACAAATATATTAATCGAAAGGAAAAAACAGT
>JAGAEK010000113.1 GCA_017828835.1 Oscillospiraceae bacterium
CTTCTCCTTCAGTCGCCGCAGCAGCAGCCATATACGTCGCCGCCGCTATTCTGTCCGGCATAACTCTTTTTTTCGAACCGTGTAATTTATCTTTCCCTCTTATTATAATAACGCTTTCCCCGGCTCCCGTTATATCGGCCCCGCAATTATTTAAAAAATCCGCCAGGTCCGCTATTTCGGGTTCCCTTGCCGCATTGTTTATGACCGTTGTTCCCTGCGCCGTGCTTCCGGCTATCATCACGTTCTCCGTCGCTCCGACACTGGGAAAAGGTAAATTTATCTCTTCGCCGTGTATTTTCCCTCTGACTTTACAATTTAAAAATCCGTGTTCTTCTTTTATCTCCACTCCCATTTTTCTGAGAGCTTTCAAATGCAGATCTATCGGACGCGGTCCCAATTCGCATCCACCCGGCAAAGATACCTTCGCTTCACCGTACCTTGCCGCAATAGCTCCCAAAAACACTATCGACGAACGCATTTCCCTCATCAGTGAATCGGGGATCTTGCAGTCATTTACGGCAGATGGGTCCACGCAGACCGTATTCCCTTCAAATTTCACTTTGCATCCGAGATGCTTCAGTATGTCCGCCGCCGTATCTATGTCTGAAAGCCGCGGACAATTTTCTATCACGCAGCTATCCTCCGACAATATAGTCGCCGCCAATATAGGCAACGCACTGTTTTTTGCGCCCTGCGTCTCTATTTCTCCGCAAAGCCGCCTTTTGCCTTCAATCAAAAAAGTCGCCTTTTTTTCCTGTGCAGCTATGTTTTTCACCTTTTTCGCAACCTTTCGCTTTTTCTGCCCGTTTTTATAGTATGTTATGCGAAAAGCCGCTTTTAGGTGAAAAGCCGTTATTTCACCTTTGCTAACTTCAGTATTTCCTGATATATCCTTTCGTTTGTGTCAAATATCGCCATTTTTTTCGCGTTTGACGCGTATTGCTTTATCGCCTCGCGGTCTTTTGTCAAACTGTCTGCCGTTTCGATCAGTTTTTCACCGGTCAGATCTTTTTCTTCTATCATTGCGGCCGCACCGTTCTTTACAAGCGCCATCGCGTTATAATACTGATGATTGGACGCAACGTTCGGAGACGGTATCAAGATCGCCGCTCTCCCCGCGACCGTTATCTCGCTCAAAGTGATCGCTCCGGCTCTGCTGATTATTATGTCAGCCGCGGCATAACAATCCGCCATGTCTTTTATATATTCCCTTACGTCGAGCCTCGGCTCTTTTTCAATATCTATACCTTTTTCTTTCAGCAGGCCGTAGAACCAGTCTCTCCCTTTCGCGCCGGTCGCATGTATATGTTTGAAATCTCTGTTCTTCAGGTGCCATTCCATAAATTCGGCTACCGTCTCGTTTATCTTCTTTGCTCCGAGACTTCCGCCGTAGGACAAAACACAGATCTGTTCATCGCTTATACCGAGTTTTTCTCTCGCTTTTTTTCTGTCTGCAAATATAAATTCTTCTCTGACGGGATTGCCTGTAACGACGTATTCTCTTTCCTTCGGAAGATACTCTTTCGCCTGCTCGAACGCAAGAAGTACTTTATCCACTCTTTTTGAAAGATACTTAGTCGTCATTCCCGGAAACGCATTCTGTTCATGCGTAACGGTTTTATATCCGAGCTTCGCCGCTTCACTCATTATCGGTGCGCTGACGTATCCGCCCGTTCCCACAACTATATCGGGATCTGTCTTTTTTATTATTTTTCTCGCACGGCTGCCCGCTTTTGCGATATAATACAGCGCTTTAATATTATTATTTATATTCCTTAACGTTATTTTCCTTTGGAAACCCTTTACTTTTATCTCCTCAAAAGGATAGCCCGCTTCTTTAACGAGTTTCGCTTCCATTCCCAAAGGACTTCCTGCAAAAACGATCTTACTGTCGGGTTCCTTTTCTTTTATATAATTTGCAACGGCAAGCGCAGGATTGATATGTCCGCCGGTACCGCCGCATACAAAAAGTATCTTCATATCTATCCTCTCCTAACTTTTTTCAAGCTTAGACTCCCTCGATATGGACAGTATTATTCCCATCTGCGCAAGCAGCATCAGCAACGCCGTTCCGCCGTATGAGAAAAACGGAAGACTTATTCCCGTATTCGGCAAAAGATTCGTAACGACCGCTATATTCAGCACGACCTGTATACCGACCTGCGCGGTCAGCCCTATCCCGAGCATCGAACCGAACGTGTCCTTCGCTCTGAGCGCTATTACAAGTCCTCTCCAAATCAGTATGCCGAACAGTATCAATATAAGTACGGCTCCTATAAAGCCCAATTCTTCTCCGACTACCGCAAATATAAAGTCGTTTTGCGGCTCGGGAATATATAAATATTTTTGTCTCGATCCTCCGATCCCGGTGCCCATAAGTCCGCCGGATCCGATCGCTATAAGCGACTGTATGACCTGATATCCGTCGCCGAGCGCGTCGTTATAAGGATTTTTCCAACTCTCCAGCCTCGCCGCCGCATATTCGAATCCGCCCTTCATCATAACAAGAGCAAAAACGCCCGCTACTATCAGTCCGAACGCCAAAACAAACCAACGCCATCTCGTTCCGCCTATGAACATCATGACCGCTCCGAGCAACACGATCAGCACCGTTCCCGAAACGTGATGCTCCATGAAAACGAGTCCGCCGACTATTCCGAGAGTTATTATAAACGGCAGCACCCCGTATCTGAATGTTTTCATCTTTTTGCCGAATTTCGCCACAAAATAGGCAAACAACGCTATTATCGCAAATTTTGCGACCTCGGACGGCTGAAAACTTCCGCCTCCCGGCAAAGTTATCCAACGGTGGAACTCTCCTCTTTTCGCCGGCATGACAAGCGCCAAGCCCAAAAGTCCCAACGTTACCACATAAACGATCCATACAAATTTCTTAAATACCCGGTAATTCAAAAACGACATCCCTACCATAACTATTATACCGAGTATCGCAAAACGGAGCTGGTGCTTTATATAATAAAAACTGTCTCCGTCGTTATAATAAGCGTATACGTGGCTCGACGAAAAAAGCATAACTATCCCGATAGTCAGCAAAAGTAACACGACTATCAAAAAGGTAACGTCAACGTTTCCCCTTTTGGTAAACCATCCGACTCTGTTGACTTCGGGATTGCTGCCTGCATTGACCGACTTTTTCTCTTGTGAAAGTCTTGCGTTGTTTACGCCGAGTCTCAAAGTTTTCTCCCCTTTTTTTTTACATATTATATACACCGAGTATCGTCAGTATCCCTCCGATAAGTCCGACTATCGAAAATAAAACCAGTATTTTTACCTCGCTGTAACCGGACATCTCGAAATGATGGTGTATGGGACTCATTTTAAACAGCCGCTTTCCGGTGAGCTTTACGGAAAGTACCTGCAATATCACAGAAAATGCTTCTATAAGATAAACTATTCCCGCCAGCAGTATCGTGACCGGCATCCTTACTCCGAATCCGAGAGCTACAACGCATCCGCCCAAAAACATCGAACCCGTATCGCCCATAAAGACCTTTGCGGGATAAAAATTCCAAACCAGAAATCCCAAACATCCTCCCGCAACCGCCGTTGCAAAAATATTGTTCGGGACGTTCGCAAGTCTCACGCTTATCACCATAAAAACCAAACCGTAGACAAAGGTGACCGAGCTGTTGAGTCCGTCAAGTCCGTCTGTCAAATTAACGGCATTGACAAAGCCTATGATTATGATAAGTCCGAGAGGATAATAGAAAAGCCCTATGTCTATTTGTCCGAAAGGCGGAACGATCAGCATAGTCGTCTTGTCGTCCAAAAGCGCCAGCATCGCAAGATATATTATAGAAACGAGTATTTGTGCCACGAGCTTTTGCTTTGCGGTAAGTCCGAGATTCCTTTTATGCGTAATTTTAGTGTAATCGTCCATAAATCCGATAAAAGCAAAACCCAAGGCTACTATTGCTCCCGCGATCATTCTTTTGAGGTTTTGCCAATATACTATATCTCCCGCCGCTTCTTTGCTGAAGCTGTAAGTAAGTATCCCGGCGACCACTGCAACGGTTATACCTATTATAAACATCAATCCGCCCATAGTAGGGGTGCCCTGTTTATTCTTATGCCAGGTCGGCCCGATATCGTTTATTATCTGGCCGAATTTCAGCCTCCTCAAAAACGGTATTATCCATATCCCGACCACTGACGTTATCAAAAATGCCGCCGCCGCAGTTATCACTGTCGATATTGCACTCATTTTTTTATCCTCTTTTATGAGTTATTTTTTATCTTCTTGCGTATTTGCTCCGTTTCTCTTCTTTTCGGAAAGCAATTTTTCAACTATCTCTTTCTCATCAAAATAAACCGTCATTTCTCCGAGTACCTGATAATCCTCGTGGCCTTTTCCAAGCAGTGCTATAATGTCGTCTTTTTTTGCAAAATCAAGTACCCATTTTATCTCCTGATATCTGTCCGCGATTATCTTATAAGGCTTTTTCGGATCCAATCCCGGTTTTGCGTCCTCTATGATCCGTTCCGGGTCTTCGTCCCGCGGATTGTCCGAAGTCAAAACCACGTAGTCCGCTCCTTCGGACGCTGCCTTTGCCATAAGACAACGCTTAGTTCTGTCTCTGTTGCCTGCACATCCGAACAATGCTATAACTCTTCCAGTCGCAAATTCTCTTATCGTTTTAAGTATCTTTTCTATACTGTCCGGAGAATGAGCGTAATCTCTGATAACTGTAAAATCTTCGTCAATATCAAGTATTTCGGCTCTGCCGCTTATCCTTTTAGCATTGTTGAGCCCGTCGACGACGTCTTTGAACTCCATTCCGAGACTTAACGCACAGACTCCTGCCGCCATCGCGTTCGAAACCGAAAATTCTCCGGGCATACAGAATTTTACCCTTCCGATATTTCCTTTGCTTACCATTTCAAAATTGCTTCCGTTTTTATTGAAAGAAATATTATAAGCAGTATAATCCGCTTCAGCTTTTTTTATCGAAAAGCTCTTTTTTTCACAGGTCGTTTCATCGTAAAGTCTTGCTCCGTATTCGTCGTCCACGTTTATAACGGCTTTGTCGCACATCGAAAACAACTTTTTCTTCGCAAGATAATAGTTCTCCATATTACCGTGATAATCCAAATGATCCTGCGTCAGGTTAGTGAAAACCGCTACTGCAAAACGGCATCCGTCAAGACGATTCTGGTCAAGCGCATGAGAAGAAACTTCCATGACCGCATATCCGCATCCCGCATCAGCCATCCGCTTAAACATAAGATGCAATTCAAGCGGATCCGGCGTCGTATACTTCGCCGGATATTTCATCCCGTCTATCTCGTTCTCGATCGTACCGATAAGTCCGACCTTTTCTCCTCTTTGCTCGAGTATCCCTTTGATTATATTCGTCGTCGTCGTTTTTCCGTTAGTTCCCGTAACTCCTATAAGCTTCAGCTTCTCAACCGGTCTGCCGTAGTAGTTACTGCACATTATCGCATACGCGCTTCTCGTGTTTTCAACTATAACCTGATTTTTAACCCCGACGTCGCGCTGCGCTACAACGCAAACACATCCGAGTTTCTCAGCTTCTTTCGCCTTATCGTGTCCGTCGAATCTCGCGCCCTCGATGCAGACAAACACGTTCCCTGATTTTATCAGTCTTGAATCTGCAGTCATACCGCTTACTTCCACGTCGTTATACGTTCCGGTATATTGTACGTTAAAAAGTAATTCTGACAGTAACATACTATACCCCTTCGCTAGTTATTCAATGATTCTTCATCAGTATACAATATTATAACGGTTTCCTTCTCTACGACTTCTCCGGATTCCGGCACCTGTTTCAATACCTTAGTACCGCTTCCCATTACTTTCGTATTGAGATATTTTTTCCTCAAAGCCGCCTGTGCGTCGTGAGTGAGTTCTCCGACCACGTTCGATACCTTTACCGTCTTCTCCTCAAGTTCCTTTTCGGTATATTCTTTTTCATACCCGAGATAAGGCAGTATCTCTTCAAATATCGCTCCCACTACCGGCGCGGCTATAACTGAACCGTATGCCGCTTCCGCGGGTTCGTTCAGTAAAACCAGCACTGCTATTTCGGGATCATCGGCAGGTGCAAAACCTAAAAACGAAAGCACGTATTTTCCGTTGTTTGAATCAAGTTTTTCCGCTGTTCCGGTCTTTCCGCCGATACGGTAGCCCGGAATATAAGAATATTTTCCCGAACCTCCGCTTCCGGCTACAACCTGCTCGCACATAAGCGCGACTTTGTTCGCCGTTTCTTTTGAAACGACCTGGCGCTTTACCGTCGGCTCGTTTTTCTTTATTACGTTTCCGTCTGAGTCGATCACTTCGCTGACTATATAAGGTTCATAAAGTTTTCCGTCTCCGACCGCCGCCGATACTGCCGCTATGAGCTGGATCGGCGTTATCTTAAAGCTCTGTCCTATCGAGCTGCTGGCGAGCTCAACGGTTTTAAATACAGAATCGGAATGATATAAGCTCATTGCCTCTCCCGGCAGATCAACGCCGGTAAGTTCCATAAGTCCGAACGCTTTGAAATACTCTCTGAATTTTTCCGTCCCGAGCATCTGCCCTATCGTTATAAACGCAGGGTTGCATGAATTCATCAGACATTTCGTCAAATTCTGCGTTCCGTGTCCTCCGTATTTCCAGCAGTCGTATTTCTGTCCGCTTATACTTATCGGAATTCCGGTACAGTTATAACTAAAGTTTTCGTTTATCACGTTTTCTTCAAGCGCCGCCGCCGTAACGATTATTTTAAATACCGAACCCGGCTCGTAAGGATCGGAGATCGCCCTGTTCCTCCATTGCGCAAACTGCGCCTTTCCTTTTTCCTCCGCGTATTCGTCGCCGCTTAAATTCGAAAGCATCTCACTGATCGCCGGATCGCTTATTTCAAGCGGAGCGTTAGGATCAAATCCGCCTGAGGATTCCATTCCCAATATTTCTCCGGTCTTCACCGAATAAACTATCGCCACCGCTCCTTTGCCGACGTTGTGTTCCTTGACCGCAAGATCTATGTTCCGCTTGATTATGGACTGTATCTTTTGATCTATCGTCAGCTTTATGCTTTTTCCGTCTTCCGCCTCAAACATTTTTTCATAAGTCGTCGGCATATCTATTCCCCATGCGTTTTTCGCCGATACCACTTTACCCGGAGATCCGCTCAGGGTCTTATCGTAATACGCTTCAAGTCCGTATGCTCCGTTGTTTTCATAGCCGGTAAAACCTATTATCGTCGAAGCGAGGTTTCCGTAGGGATAATATCTTTTGCTGTCCTCTTCGCAGTATATCGCACCTGTATTTATTTCGTCGGCATATTTAACTACCTTCTCGGAAGTTTCCCAATCGACTTTCTTTTTGATTATCGCGTAAGCCGTCTCTCTTTTTGTCGCTTCAAAAACGAATTCTTCGCTGACATCGAGTATTTCGGAAAGCTTTTTTGATATTGCTTCCCTCTTATCCTCCGCTATATTTACCGGAGAAATTACTACCGTCCAGGCAGTCGCACTCTGCGCAAGCACCTTTCCGTTACGGTCGTATATAACTCCGCGCGACGCGCTGATCTCGGTTTCGCGAAGCTGCTGGCGGGTCGCCTGTTTGCTGTATTCGTCGTTTTTGATTATCTGAAGATAAAAAAGTCTTGCCGCAACAGCTCCCATTCCGATAACAATAAGAGCCAGGACAAAAACCAACATTTTTTTCTTCATATTAACGTCAGGCGTTGCCATTATCGTTCCTCCGAAATTTTTGCAAAATGAGAGTTAAGACTTTTCTCAGCTCTTAACTCTCGCATATTCTCACCAATTATTATTTATTTACAGCCCGATATATTCCATTATTCTTGAAATTATACCTTTTATCCTATCCAAAACCGTACCGGAGCCTTCTTCGCTTTCGATCGTATCTTCGACCGTATCGTCGCTTTCGACTTCAATATATTTTATCCTGTCTTTGCTTATCTTCACCATACCCAGTGCTTCGGCTTCTTTTTCAATGTTCTGTATCGTCATTTCGTTTTCAAGTCTCATCTCAAGAACTTTTTTCTCTTCCGAAAGCTTCGCCAAATCACTCTTCCTGCTCGTCACCTCGTCCGAAATTTCGGCAAGCTCAACTTTACTGTAGATAAGCGTTATCGTAACGGAAAGGGCTAAAGCTATCATAAAAATCGTCTTTATCGGAGCTATTTGTGCAACGTTTTTCCGATTTACGACTCTGAGTTCGACCGATTCTTCACGCTGTTGTTCCTTTTGAGGATCGTAAACGGATAAATCATACGCCGCATTATCTATGTAAGCCATATCCTTTTCCCCTTTCTATATTTTTTCGATTATTCTAAGCTTTGCGCTTTTACTTCTTTTATTTTCCGAAATTTCTTCTTCAGTAGCTTCGATCGCTTTGCGGTTCACAAGTTTCCCTTCCGGTACCCTTCCGCATACGCAGACCGGAAAATCCGCAGGACATATACATCCTTTGCATTTCTGTGCAAATTTTTGTTTGACCATTCTGTCTTCAAGCGAATGGAAGGTAATGACCGCCATTCTTCCGCCTGATTTCAGCCTCTCAAACCCTTTGTCCAACCCATCGGAAAGGCTGTCAAGCTCCGAATTCACCGCTATCCTGATCGCCTGAAAACTTCTCTTCGCAGGATTCCCGCCTTCTTTTCTTGCCGCCGCCGGAATCGAATCCCTGATTATATCGACAAGCTCGAAAGTCGTCTCTATCGGTTTTATTTTCCTTCTTTTGCAGATATTCTCCGCTATCCTGCGCGAAAATTTCTCTTCGCCGTATTCTCTCAATATTTTTTCGATTCTATCTGATTCAAAATCATTTACTATATCGTACGCGCTGACGCCCTCTTTGCTCATCCTCATATCAAGCTTTCCGTCGTTATGATACGAAAACCCTCTCTCGGCATTGTCTATCTGGTATGAAGATACGCCGAGATCCAACAGTATCCCGTCGACTTCGTCTATTCCGAGTTTATCAAGTACCTCGTCAAGATAAGCAAAATCACTTTGTACCACCGTGGCGTTTTTATATGGTTCGAGTCTGCTCTTCGCAGCCGCAATCGCATCGGGATCTTTGTCAAGCGCGATCAGTCTTCCGCCGACAAGCCTCTTTGCTATTTCGCAGGAATGTCCGCCGCCCCCAACCGTTCCGTCAAGATATATACCTTCCGGTTTCACGGCAAGTCCTTCTATACACTCCCAAAGCATTACGGGTTCATGCACAAACTCCATAATCTTC
>JAGAEK010000114.1 GCA_017828835.1 Oscillospiraceae bacterium
CAGGTATGACTCTTGAATCGTTCATGACCAAAAGGTCTCCCGCTCTTAACAAATCAGGGATCTCATAAAAATGCCTATGTTCTATCGCGCCGCTTTTACGGTCGACTTTCATAAGCCTTGAACAATCTCTTTTCTCGATCGGGTGCTGCGCTATAAGTTCCTGCGGTAAATCATAATAAAAATCGCTTTTGTTCATTATTTTCATTTTCTCCGTTAATCTATTTTTTATTTAATTGTGTTGACAATAATTTCAATATGTGTTATCATTTAAAAAAATATTTTATTTTCTGAGGATAGAGGCGCGTCTTTAATAAGTATTCGACGGTTTTTACCGTAGTTTCCCGTCGTTGAAAGGTAAAGTCGCCGAAGGGAACGGATTATTACGGTCGTGTCCGTTTGCCTGGCTGCATCGCTTAAAAGGCGTGTGGCTGTCATCATGTTATGATGGAGAGCTATCTCGCGCGTTCTTGTAATGCGCTTTCTCTATTATATTGTAATGACAGCCGGTTTTCAACCGGTTTTTATTATTTTCTCGTTTTTTGTTGTTATTTAAAACGATTTCTTCAAGGAGATGTTATTATGAAAAAATTCAGTGTCGGCGTTATAGGCGCTACTGGAATGGTCGGTCAGCGCTTTTTAACGCTGCTTGAAAGCCATCCGTGGTTCAACGTTACCATTCTTGCCGCTTCATCAAAAAGCGCCGGAAAAACTTATTATGAAGCCGTTAAGGACCGTTGGGCAATGGCTGTTCCCATACCCGAAAAATTCAAATCGTTGAAAATATTGGACGCGGTCGCGGACGCGAAAAAGATCGCCTCGATCGTTGATTTTGTATTCTGCGCCGTCGATATGAAAAAAGACGAAATAAGAACTCTCGAAGAACAGTATGCAAAATATGAGTGTCCGGTGATATCCAATAACTCGGCTAACCGCTCGACTCCGGACGTTCCTATGATAATCCCAGAAATCAACCCCGAACATACCTCCGTTATTGAATTTCAGCGCAAAAGACTCGGAACAACAAAAGGATTTATCGCGGTTAAATCAAACTGCTCGATCCAAAGCTACGTTCCCGCTTTGCATCCTCTCAGAAAATTCGGTATCAAAAACGTCGTCGCCTGCACTTATCAGGCAATATCCGGTGCGGGAAAAAATTTCGACAGATGGCCCGAAATGGTAGATAACGTTATTCCTTATATCGGCGGAGAGGAAGAAAAAAGCGAAAAAGAACCTCTCAAAGTCTGGGGTGAAATCAAAGACGGCGTTATCATTCCCGCTTCTTCCCCTCTTATAACGACTCAATGTATAAGAGTTCCGGTGACTGACGGACATCTTGCCGCGGTCTTCGTATCCTTCAAAAACAAAACCTCGGTCGATGAAATAAAACAACTTTGGGCCGATTACAAATCTTTGCCTCAAAGTTTCAACCTTTCCTCCGCTCCGAAACAATTTATACACTACTTCGAAGAGAACGACCGTCCTCAAACCAAACTCGACAGAAACCTTGAAAACGGTATGGCGGTCTCCGTCGGAAGGCTGCGTGCCGACTCTATGTTCGACTATAAGTTCGTAAGCTTGTCTCACAACACTTTACGCGGTGCAGCCGGAGGTGCCGTCGAGCTTGCGGAACTTTTGACCGCGCAAGGATATCTTTTTTAAACGAAAGGAGAACTGAAACATGAAAAAAACCGTATTTAAAGGCGCAGGCGTCGCTATTGTAACTCCGATGAATCCCGATATGTCCATAAACTATGACGAGCTCGGACGTATGATAGACTATCAAATCGCACACAAAACAGATGCTTTGATAATCTGCGGTACGACTGGAGAATCCTCCACCATGACGGACGATGAACATGTTAACACGATCGCTTACGCCGTTGAAAAAGTAAACGGCAGGATCCCCGTTATAGCCGGTGCGGGAAGCAACGATACCGCGTATGCCGTCTGGCTTTCAAAAGAAGCCAAAAAAGTCGGCGCGGACGCTTTGCTCCACGTTACCCCTTATTATAACAAATCGTCCCAGCTCGGACTTATCAGACATTTCAGCGTTATCGCCGACGCTACCGATCTGCCGGTGATCTTATATAACGTTCCGTCAAGGACCGGCGTCAACATCCAGCCCGAAACTTATTTTGAGCTGTCGAAGCATCCGAATATCGTCGCCGTTAAAGAAGCCAGCGGAAACACGGTCGCGCTCGAACATACCGTAGCTCTCTGCGGAGACGAGCTCGGCGTTTATTCCGGTAACGACGACTGGATCGTACCCGTTCTTTCGTTGGGCGGACTCGGAGTCATATCCGTTCTTTCGAACGTTGCGCCCGAGCAGACTCACGATATCTGCGAGCTTTTCTTCTCGGGAAAAGTCAAGGAAAGCGCCGCTTTACAGCTCCGCCTCCTCAAGCTCATCGACGCACTGTTCTCCGACGTAAATCCGATACCCGTAAAAGCCGCTATGAATATGCTAGGATTTGCTGCCGGAGAATGCCGTATGCCGCTCTATCCGTTGAGCGATAAAAATGCAGAAATACTCAAAGCCCAACTCATCGCCTGCGGTATACTCAAATAATCGGAGGATATTATTATGGTAAACATCATACTTTCCGGCTGTAACGGTAAAATGGGAAAAATGATATGCAAGTGCGTTTCGGAAAGAAACGACTGCAAAATTTCCGCCGGAATCGATATAAATCCGGAATGCAACGGGGATTTTCCTGTTTTTACCTCCCCTGCACTTTGTAACGTTGACGCGGACGTAATAATCGATTTTTCAAGGCCCGCCAACCTTGACCTTCTGCTTTGCTTTGCAGTTGAAAAAAAGCTCCCGACCGTATTGGCAACGACCGGATTTTCAGAAGAACAGATAAAGCAAATACATAAAACCGCCGAAAATATACCTATTTTCTTTTCAGCGAATATGTCTCTCGGCGTCAATCTGCTTATTGAACTCGCAAAACTTGCTTCGAATGCTTTGGGTAAGCAGTTCGATATAGAAATCATCGAAAAGCACCACAATCAAAAGGTCGATGCTCCGAGCGGTACTGCTCTCATGATCGCTAACGCGATCTCCGAAGGCAAAAATATGCGATACGTATATGACCGGCACTCGAACGTCCAAAAACGCAGTTCCGACGAGATCGGTATTTCTTCGATCCGCGGCGGAACAATCGTCGGTGAACACGAGGTCATCTTCGCCGGCAGCGACGAGGTAATCACACTTTCTCACACAGCCTACAGCCGTTCTATTTTTGCCAACGGTGCGCTGAACGCCGCCTTGTTTTTGGCTGACACAAAACCGGGACTTTATTCAATGAAAGATTTGCTGAAATAATATTACTGTCTTTCTTTTGTCGAAAGTTTTTAAAAATGAGCCCAAACAAAACAGTTTGGGCTCATTTTTTACGTTTTATCAAAATCTATAAAATCATTTATCGTACTTATCGAGATACTCGTAAAGCTCGCCGATCTTTTGCTTTTCTTTTTCAACAAGAGAATCGACCTGTTCTTTTGTGATACCGACTCGCGTTAATTGCGGCGATCTTGCTTTGAAATCTTCAAACATCGCAAGCATCTCTTTCTGAAGCACAATATCGTCTTTTACGAGTTTAACGTGGTCCTTTATAAGTTCTTTCTTTGTTTTCTCATCCGCTTTTTCCATTTTAAAGTATATTTTCGCGGATCTCAATTTGTCCACCTTCTCTTTACAGAAAAGCGCCGCCATGTATATGATCGAATAATTCATTTCGGCATACTCTTTGCAGGTAGGTCTGTCACACCCTATATCCGAAACGTCATAATATTCGTAATCGATATAATCGCTGTCGCTTGCAGCCTCTACCGCCTGCTTTGCAAGCTGTGCCGCCTTATAAAAATATTCCGCGTTTTTCACAAGCTGCTCTTCAAACGTTATCCTGCTCGCGGTCTTTTCTCCGTCTTTGTAAATATAAGGAGAATTCTCCGCAAATCCCCTCATATACGGCCTGAATACATCGTCTTTGTCAAGATTTATGCTGGGCGGAAAATGCATGATCGGTCCCATTCCGAGATGATTCGAGCTTCCGCGGAACGGATGAATATTGTTTTCATCCCAAACGTTCATACCGTCTCTTATCGCCCGGAACGCCTCCAGCATCAGTTCTCCCGCTTTGCCTTTGAACTGCTTATCGCATATATCTTTCAAAACCGCGTCTATATCCGCCTCGGGATCAGTCTCAAGCACTTTCATTGCAAGCGCGTTTATCGGATTGCAGTTTGCCGATACTCCCGTTCCTTCAACAAAATTTCTTATTCCCCAGGAATAAAACTTTTTAATGGCGTACGCCATGTGATAAGGATACGGGAATCCTTGAGGTAAACATTCGTTCCTGTTGAAAGAAAAATAGAAATAAAGCGGGATACCGGTATCTTTTTCGAGCTGCTGGACCAATTTCACCTTTTCATTCGGCTCTTTAAAACACGCCGGTGTGATCGCGTCGTGATCCTCGCCGTCCCAGCCGGTCGTAACGGCGGTATATCCGTGAGTCCCCGCGATCAATTTTTTAACTTCATCTGCACTGAAATGCACCGTTGGCCAAAACAGCGATTCCATATCTTTTCTTCCCGCGTGCAGACCGTCGTTGATTATGTTCTGTATGCGCATCTCGTTTTCCCAAAGCAGATGTCTGTTGCCGACAGGATCGATTGCCGCTTCTTGGCATTTTTCGCATTCACTCGGCTCGCAAAACCATGCCTGACAGTCATTGTTATAAAGGAAAACGCCTTTTACGTCCGGATATTCTTCTGCAAAACGCTTAGCCGCGTCATAAAAATATTCTTGTACTATCGGCGCGTTTATACACAACGTTTTTTCTATTCCGTCCGGTTTTTCCGCATACCAATCCGGAGGAGATTTCTTTCCGAACGCATCCTGAGGATAGTCTTTGATATTTCCCGCAAAATACGGAAGTATCGGTTCGATCAGCCATTGAAAATAATCGATACCGTATTCCTTCATTATTTTGGAAGTGTTCTTCGTTTTTCTCACATATTCGGGATCCGGATCGCGCATGGCGGGAATCACCGGACTCTTTACCAGATTGAAAAGATGCGGTCCATACCCCGCGCCGTCCTGTATCGCGTGATATTGATTTATTCTGAGCCTTGACATGAATTCAGCTTTTTCCTCGCTGAACTCATCATGTATCATTCCCTGATATTTGTTCCAATAGTACCCTATCGCGTGCGATCTTTTTCTTATCTCCGGCTTAACAAACCTGTCAAGCTTGTCCTTCGCTCCGTCAAAAATATAATCTTCAAAATCATATACGCCGTAGAGCACGCCTCTGCCGTTCGAGCCGGCTATTATAACGGCATCTCCTATTTTCTTTATTTCAAACGCATCGTCCAAAGCCGACTCTTTGCCTATTTTCAACGTATTGTCGGCAGCCAACTCGGCTATCTTTGAATTACTGCACGCCTTGCCTAATATTATCTCTTTTCCGCCTGACGAAACGTTCTTCTTTTGAAGTACCAGTCCCGCCTTTTTCAGCATTTTCTCGAGCATTTTCAATGCTGTTGTTTCAACAATGTCGCCGCTTTCGGAAAATACTATCGAGTATGCGGTATCTATTCCCGCGTTTTTTAGCCCGCTTTTCAGTTTTTCGGATTCATAATGCTCGCCTTTTGTTATTTTTTCCATCTCAGCCACCTCTTTGATATGAATTATATCATATTTTTGTTTGTTTTCAATCAACATTTGAGGCTTTTATATGTATTTTCGTTACATTTTACACGGTATTTTATTTTATCGATTGTTCGAGGTCTTTTACTTTTTCCACAATCTTTTTTAACAAATTATCTTCGTTTACCGGTTCACTTTTCTTTTTCTCTATCAATTCTAAATATCTTTTTTCAGCGCGTGAGACCACGTCGTCCCACTGAACATAAAGTTCATTGTATGCCGCATCGCTGATCGCTCGATAAGTATCCTCCTCAGTCATGGCACTGTAAATCATATCGGCAAAAGCAACGGGATCATTTTCCGATATATAACCGTTATGCCCCTCTTTTATATTAGATGCCGTCGCCGCGCCTCTTAAAAATATTGTCGGCGTTTTCTGAGCCGCCGCCTCTATCTGAACTATAGACGAGGCATCATAAAGAGACGGAAACAAGAAAAGATCGGCTCTTGCATAATAATTCTCCAGTTCGCTTCTGTCGGTCACTCGTCCGCATAGCGTGATCTGTTCATCTATACCGCGTTCGGTAACGTAGGACTTTAAATCTTCTTCCTCTTTACCGCTTCCGACAAACAGCATACGGTAGTAAAACGCCGGTTTTTCTTCCGCCGCCAACTTTATATTCAACTGCTGTAAAGCATCCACGATAAAGAAAATGTTTTTTAACGTGTTGATACGTCCGACAAATAAGAAAACCTTTTGATCAGGCTTCAAACCGTGTTTTTTATCAATGCTTTGACGTGCCGCATCGACATCTTTCACCGGAAGCATTTCGGTTGCATTGCCCATAACTGACGGCAACGTTTTGCAGCCGTAATCCTCATAAAACAGCCTTGCAATTTCTCCGCTGACAGCCCAACACTCATCACATTTATCGTATAACCCGATAAGCTCTGCCATAAGATCGTCGATCAGTGTTTTTGAACGTAATGCCTTTTCAATATCCTGACGGTACTGACTGTGCATTGTCGCTACCGCCGGTACGTGATGCGCGAGCGCGTATCGCAGTCCCGATTGTCCCATAGAAAACGGCGAATGAATATGTACCAGATCCAAATCATATTTCAATAACTGTGCCGTGAATTTCAAATCCAAATCAGGCACAGGAAGCGAATAATCCAAAAACGGTACTTTTGCCGACTGACACCGTATCACCTTATACGGAAAGCCGGAATCGTCGTATACTGTTCCGGGATACTCGGGACAAAAAACCGTTACTTCGTGATTTTTCGACAAACGTCGGGCGTAATTATCCACTACCATAACTACTCCGTCGATCATCGGGAAAAAAGTGTCTATAAAAAATCCTATTTTCATAAAACCCTCCGCCATAGAGTCGTTGTTTATACGTTTATTTCCAAAATCGATCCGTTTCCGACGCTCTGATACATCTCGGAACTTCTATATCTTTATATCTCGTATCGATCGCTCTGAAAAAGTCCGGTTGATCCATGATTCCTCCGATATGTATGCGAACAAGAAAATTTTCATCTTCATCACCTGCAAGTAAAAAAATCCTCATATTTTCGTCTTTTTCACCGTCCTGAACGTAATATCCCAAACATTTTCCGACATCGTTGCCGTTAATGAAAAAGTTCAAGGTTCCGTAACAGATATAAGTCCTGCCGTTATATTCAAACGAAAGATAGGTATCGTCCGCATTATCGGGATCTGCAAACCTTCCATTGGTAAATTCTATCGGATATTCAGGCAAAGTGCAGTCTATTCTTTTTATACATCCCCCAAAAGTGCTCGCTATCACTAATGCGAGAAATATAAATATAATTTTCTTCACTCCG
>JAGAEK010000115.1 GCA_017828835.1 Oscillospiraceae bacterium
GATCAAAGTCCACGTCGTTCGTGAAAGCAGAGCCATCAAGTACGCGAAATAATTTTTTTCGGGTCGTTTTACTTTTGCCGTTGTTTATTTTTACGGAACGGGTGATAATTTTTGAAAATAATCGCACTCGGTGATGTTGTCGGAAAAGCGGGAAGAACGTCGCTTTCCGCGGTGCTTCCCGCTTTAAAGAGCAAATATTCTCCGGACCTGGTCATTGTTAACGGAGAAAATTCCTCTTCGGTAAACGGAATATCACGAAACTCCCTTGCGGATCTCTATAATTGCGGAGCGGACGTCGTTACGACCGGAAATCACGCGTTCAAACATCGCGATATATATTCCGAATTTGAAAAAGATCAGGGACTTATCCGTCCCGCGAATTTTCACCCTTCTTCAAGCGGAAAAGGATATTACTTATTTGAAAGGAAAGCTAACCGCGCTCTTGTTGTGAACCTTCTCGGCGCGGCTTTTCTCGACCCTTACGAAAACCCGTTCGAAACGATGGAGAAAATACTTTCGCAAAACGATTGTAAAATCGTTATCGTCGATTTCCACGGTGAAGCTACCGCCGAAAAAATTTCGTTCGCGAGACATTTCGACGGCAGAATCTCCCTCGTCTTCGGAACTCATACCCACGTTCAGACCGCCGATGAAACTATTTTCCCCGGCGGTACCGGATATATAACCGATTTAGGTATGTGCGGACCGATCGATTCAGTAATAGGAGTCAAAACCGAACTCGCCGTCAAAAAAATGATGACGAAATTACCGGTCGTGTTCGAAAACGCCGACGGACCCTGCAAAATAAACGGTATCTTCGCCGTCATAGACGACAAGACCGCCAAATGCTTATCCGTCGAACGAATAGCTGTTGAAAAATAAATCTTGAATTTTATATACGCTTTGTTGTACAATGACTTTGTTCTAACGCATTTTGTTTTATAAGGAGGAAAGCATAATATGATATCCATCGAAAAATCCGTCGGATGTATTGAAATATCCAAAGAGTATTTCTCTCGCCTTATCGGCTTCACTGCTTTGGAATGCTTTGGAGTATCCGATATGGTTCCTTCCTCTCCCTCTCAGGAGTTTCGTGCGTTTTTCCGCAAAAACGATATCGACAGAGGAGTTAAGGTCAAATCAATAAACGGTAAACTTTATATAGATCTTCATATTGAAGTGAGCTACGGAATAAACATTTCCGCAATCGTAAAAAGTATTGTCAATAAGGTCAGATATGTTGTTGAGGAGACTACCGGTCTTCAAGTTGAAAAAGTCAACGTTTACGTTGACAGCATGAAGGTTGACACTTCTGCCGACAAGGGAGAGTAGAGATTATTTTGTTAACTGGAAAAATTCTTAAAGACGCGTTTATTTCCGCGTCCAATAACATACAAAATCATAGAAAAGACGTCGATGAACTGAACGTTTTCCCCGTCCCCGACGGAGATACGGGTACAAATATGTCAATGACGATGTCTTGCGCCGCAAGAGAATTGGAAGCGCTTGATTCAGACAGTATCGCCGACGTTTCAAAGACTATCGCTTCCGCACTTCTCAGAGGCGCGAGAGGAAATTCCGGCGTCATACTTTCGCTTCTTTTCAAAGGTATCTCAAAAGGATTTGCGGGAAAGTCCGCCGCCGACGGCAGTGAGACCGCAAAAGCCTTTATGCTCGGAGTCGACGCCGCATATCAGGCGGTATCGAAACCGACCGAGGGTACGATCCTTACCGTTGCGAGAGTTTCTTCTGAAAACGCCTTGAAAAATTCCGCCACGGAATCCGATGAGGTCAAAATTTTCTGCAATATGCTCGAAGATGCGAAAGCCACGCTCAAAACGACTCCGGATCTGCTGCCCGTTCTCAAAAAAGCCGGCGTCGTCGATTCAGGCGGCGCAGGATACGTTTTCGTTCTTGAAGGTATGCTTTCGGTAATCAAAGACGGCGAGATCATCCAAGCCGGAGGAGAAAAATCCGAGTCCGTCGTCGGTGCCGCCGCGATAGACATTTATTCCGATTTTACATATTGTACCGAATTTATAATAAACAAACCGGAGAATTCCGATTTTGACGCCGTAGCTTTCCGTGCGTTCATTGAATCGATCGGAGATTGCGCTGTCGTCGTGGAAGACGATGACGTAGTCAAATGCCACGTTCATACGAACGACCCCGGAGAAGCTCTTACCGAAGCGCTGAAAAACGGCTACCTTTCAAGTATAAAGATCGAAAATATGGAAGAGCAGAACCGAAAGCTCAAAAAAGAACGTTCCGCCGCGGAAAAAGCTGCGGAACCCGGCTACGTTGCTCCGGACCCTTCAGTTAAATACGGCTTCGTGGTCGTTACCGCCGGAGAAGGAATGAAATCGATGTTCACCGATCTCGGCGCCGATTGTATCGTCAGCGGCGGTCAGACGATGAATCCTTCGACCGACGATATCCTCAAAGCCATACATTCGATCCCCGCGACGACGGTCATAGTTCTCCCGAACAACAAAAATATTATCATGGCGGCGGAACAAGCCGTTCGTCTTGCCGACCGCAGAGTTTTCGTCCTTCCGACAAGGACCGTACCGCAAGGTGTTTCGGCGCTCCTCGCTTTTGATCCTGAATCCGACGCCGAAACGAATATGCTGAATATGACAAAGGCTTTTGAAGCCGTTTCCACCGGAAGTATCACTTTTGCCGCCAGAGACGCCGATTTTGACGGCCATAAGATCAAAAAAGGCGAGCTCATCGCGATACAAAACGGCAAACTCGAATTTATCGGAAGAGAACTGCTGAGATCTTGCATTAAATTAGTTAAAAGTATGCTGAAAAAAGATTCTTCTCTCGTTACTCTGTATTCCGGCATCGACGTATCAAAAGCCGAAGCCGCAGAGATCGAAAAAGAACTCCGCAAACATATTCCCGAGGAAATCGACCTCGTGTGTATGGACGGAGGTCAACCGGTCTATTATTTCATAATCTCGGTCGAATAAAAAACCTACCCGCAAAAAAATACACCGGAAAAGCGTTTCTGCGCAATTCCGGTGTTTTGTTTTTAACTGAAAATTTATTTCTTCGGAACTTTTTCCCAATCCTTCATAAATTTTGCAAGTCCGTTCGTGGTAAGCGGATGTTCAACCATCTGCATGATTACCTTGTAAGGAACAGTCGCTATATTCGCGCCGGCTTTTGCCGCCTGGATAACGTGCAGCGGGCTGCGTGTCGAAGCGACAACGATCTCGGTCTGAATATCGTGGATCGCGAAGATCTCGGCAATATCCGAAATAAGTTCTGCGCCTTCCGCACCGATATCATCAAGTCTTCCCATAAACGGTGCAACGTAGCTTGCGCCGGCTCTCGATGCGAGCAACGCTTGCGCGGCGGAGAAAACAAGAGTACAAGCCGTTTTTACGTTCGTCGTTTTCTTGAGTATGCTCACTGCTTTGAGTCCTTCTTTGCAAAGCGGGATCTTGATTATCATATTCGGGTGGATAGCGGCAAGTTTCTTCGCCTCTTCGACCATACCGTCTGCTTCAAGAGAAATTACCTCTGCGAAAATCAAGCAATCGCTTCCGACGATCTCGGTTATCTCTTTGACGGCATCCTCAAATACTTTGCCCTCTTTTGAGATAATGGAAGGATTCGTGGTAACTCCGCTGATGACTCCCATCTCATATACTTCTTTGATTTCTTTGATATTTGCGGTATCAACAAAAATCTTCATTCTTTAATCATTCCTTTCTTTTGGATTACTTTCATCCTTAACTATAATATTATATTGATTGTTAAAAGTCAAACAAAACTTACGCCCTTTTTTGAAAAATATCCGAAATTTTACAGTTCTTCTTCAAAAATACTTTCTATTTTTCTTTTGCAGTTATAAGGCGAATATGTCCAGCTCGAAATATGCCCCTCTTTGAGAAAATATTCAAGCGGGGTGTTTTTATAGTCGGCATCAAAGCAATCCACTATTATCAGTTTTATCTTCATCCGTTCGGGAACGATATTTTTTATGTATACGCTTGCATACTGTCCGACTCTCGCGCCTTCGTGAGGTTCCGCAAGTCCTGCGAGGTTCGGCGTAAGCTCGACAAATATGCCGTAACTCTCAACCGAACGTATTATACCTGAAACCGTCTCTCCCACCGAAAATTTTTCCGCATTTTCGTTCCAGTTACCTAAAAGTTCTTTGTGTGAAAGCGCGATCCTTTCATCACCGTTTGATTTCACTATGCAAAAAATCCTGTCTCCGACCGAAAATCTGTCAGACGGATGAGATATCCTCGAGACGCTTATCATATCTATCGGTATCATCGACGAGATCCCGCATCCGATATCCACAAAACACCCAAACTGCTCAAGCCGCGTGACCTGCGCCGGAATAATATCTCCGGGTGAAAGTTTTGAAACGTAATGTTCCAAACATTCTTCCTGCGCGAGTCTTCTTGAAAGTATCGCTTCGGTCTCGCCGTTTTCATTCTTCGAAAATCCGGTTACTTTAAACGCGACCGGCTTATTGACCCTTGATATTATCGAAATATCTCTTGCCGTACCCTGCATGATTCCGACCGCTCCTTCGTTTTTCGGTATTATCCCCTTCATACATCCCAGATCTACTATCAAATCGTGTGATGAACTGCACATTTCAGCTCTTGCTTCAAGTATTTTCCCCTGAATACAGCTATCGCTCAACGTCTGATAGCTTTTTATCGCCGCCTTATTCTCCCGGCTGTCAATTCTCCATCCTTCCGGCTTGTAATCCGTAATTTGCACCATTTTATTACCTCCTGTTTTTTTATCGGCTTTGTAAATAATATATTCATCTTTGACGCCGGGTATTCTGAAAAATCACTCCGTTTTTACTCTTATCGCTTTCATATCGACCATCTTCGAAAATACTCTCACCTCGTCCTCTTCGCCGCATTCCGTCCTCAAAACGATTTCGTTTGCGGCAAGTCGATCCGTACACCTCTCGTTTCTTTTGCCGACCTTGACCTTATATCCGTTTTTTCTCATATTTTCTTCTGCAATACTCGCTTCTGCCGCATTTTCAAAAACGCCTGTCACGTATTTCATATTTATCCCGCCTTTTCGTTTTATTTTCTTCTTTATTATTTGCAAAGTTTTTTCTTTCAGCCGTTAAAAATATTGCCATAACGGGTATAAATCTGTTATAATAATAAAAATAATAAAAATCTGTTATTTTAAGGCGGTATAATAATGGATATTCAAATCAACGACGTTCTGACGATGAAGAAAAAACACCCTTGCGGTTCGAATCAGTTCACCGTTCTTCGTTCCGGTATGGATTTTCGGCTGCACTGCAACGGATGCGGACATGAGTTTTTAGCGCCGCGCTCAAAAATCGAAAAATCCGTCAAATCGGTTACCCGACCGACGATTTCAAAATAATTTTATTTCTTTAAGGAGTTTTATTTTATATGTTTGAAAAGCTTAATGAGGTCGAAAAAAGATTTGAACTGTTATCCGAAAAACTTTCCGACCCGAACGTCGTAAACGATCCGAAAGAATATAAAAATATCGCCAAAGAATATAAAAGCCTTGACGGTATCGTTTCAAAATACAAACAATATAAATCCGCTCTTGCGGAATACGACGAAGCAAAAGAACTTCTTGACGCAGGCGGACTCGATCCCGAGTTGAAAGCGATCGCCGTTGAACAGCTCGAAGAAAGCAAAAAAAACTGTGATATATTCGCGGAAGAACTGAAAATATTGCTTTTACCGAAAGATCCGAATGACGATAAAAACGTCGTCGTCGAAATACGCGGCGCCGCCGGAGGAGAAGAAGCCGCTCTGTTTGCCGGTTCCCTTTACCGTATGTATTCTATGTATGCGGAAGCAAAGGGCTGGAAATCGGAAATACTCAACGAAAACGCCACCGAACTCGGCGGATTTAAAGAAGTTTCTTTTCTGATAGAAGGCGAAGGAGCATATTCAAAGCTCAAATACGAATCCGGAGTACACCGCGTTCAGCGTGTTCCGGATACCGAGGCCGCCGGAAGGATACACACCTCTACCGTTACCGTCGCCGTATTGCCGGAAGTCGAGGAAGTTGAATTTGAAATAAATCCCGCTGACCTTCAAATAGACACCTACCGTTCGGGCGGTGCCGGAGGTCAGCACGTAAATAAAACCGAATCCGCCATACGTATAACCCACCTTCCGACGGGTACCGTAGTTGAATGTCAGGACGAGCGCAGCCAATATAAAAACAAGGAACGCGCAATGAAAATACTCCGCTCCAGACTTTATGAACGCGCGCAGGCGGAACAAAACGAAAAAATCGCAAGCGAAAGAAAGCTTCAGGTAGGTGCCGGAGACCGTTCCGAACGTATACGCACTTATAACTTTCCTCAAAGCCGCGTTACTGACCACCGTATCGGACTGACGCTTTATAAGATAGATGCTATAATGAACGGAGACCTTGATGAAATAGTAGACGCTCTCCGCGCTTTTGACGTTGCCGAAAAGCTTAAAGGAGAATCCGACGACTGATCCGAGCTTCAATTCCGTAAGGAGATAATTTTTTTGAACAAATACACTATCAAAACCGTTATAACAACAGCATACTCTCCGGACGACGAAGGCGTATTTATCGCCGCCGACGCAATAAAACGCGGAAAGCTTGCCGTAATCCCGACCGAAACGGTATACGGGCTTGCCGCGAACGCGCTCGACGAAAAAGCGGTCGAAAACATATTTATCGCCAAAGGAAGACCGCAGGACAATCCCCTCATCGTCCACATTTCCGATATGGAAATGCTAAACTCAGTCGCCGCCGAAATACCCGAAAGCGCATCCGCTCTTGCAAAACGGTTCTGGCCGGGGCCTTTGACTATGATATTCCGAAAAAAAGACGTTGTTCCGTTTCGTGTTACCGCGGGACTTGAAACCGTCGCGGTAAGATTTCCCGAAAACGAGATCGCAAGAGCCGTGATACGTGCCGCCGGCGTTCCGGTTGCAGCACCGAGCGCAAATATTTCAGGACGCCCGAGTATAACTTGCGCAAAATACTGTAAAGACGAACTCGGCGGAAAAGTCGACGTTATACTCGAATCCTTCGACTGCAAATTCGGAGTCGAATCCACCGTAATAACGTTCATTGAAAACGGCGTTAAAATACTTCGCCCCGGCGCTGTCAGTCCCGAACTTTTAAGACAGGTCGTCGACAACGTTGAGATAGATCCCGCCGTACTATCTGAAATCAAGCCCGACCAGAAAGTCAGCTCTCCCGGAATGAAATATAAACATTACGCTCCGAAAGCGGAAATAACGATACTCGACTGTACAAGAGAAAAATATATTGAATTTATAAACGCTTCGCAGGAGCGATTTGCTCTCTGCTTCGACGAAGATATTCCCGAGATCGCAAACGGCCGCGCCGTATCCTACGGTTCCTGTTCACAACCTCTTTCGATGGCACACAATCTTTTCGACGCACTTCGGGAACTTGACGCACGCGGTGCGAAACAAGTTTTTGCAAGAAAACCGCCGATCGAAGGTATCGGACTTGCCGTCTATAACCGGCTTCTGCGAGCCGCCGCTTTCCGTGAAATCTCATTTTGAGTTTAACTTTCAGTATAAAATAAGAAAGGATCGTTTTTATATGAAAAGATTGAGAATCGTCGGCCTTACCGGACAAACCGGCGCCGGGAAATCAACAGTATGCAAAATACTTGAAAACAACGGGTACGTCATTATCGACGCAGACAAAGTATCTCACGAAATAACCGATACGAACAAAAACTGCCTATGTGATCTCGTTATGAAATTTTCCTGTATCATTTTGAACGCCGACGGTACTCTTAACCGCAAAAAACTCGCAAGTATCGTTTTCTCCGATAAGAAAAATCTGAATACACTGAACAAAACCATTCTTCCTTACATAATCGACGAAATTAACCGCCGCCTCGAACAATACGGCTCGTCAAGCGAATTCAATATCGCCGTTCTCGACGCCCCCACTCTTTTCGAAAGCGGATTCGACAAGCAGTGTGACGCCGTCGTTTCGGTCATCGCCGATAAAGAGACTCGCCTCGCAAGGATAATCAAAAGAGACGGCCTCTCGGAAAAAGAAGCGCTTGAACGTATCAACGCACAAAACGACGAGGAATTCTATACCTCTTCCTCAAACTATATAATAAAAAACGACGTCGACCCCGCTTCCCTTGTCTCGCAGGTCATTTCTTTGTTTAACGAAATCAAAAAAGAGCTGTCTCCCGATCCTATAAATTAGTATATCTTTTTAAAAAATTATACAGACAGTATAAAATTACGAAAAGGAGAGCGCTGTATTTTGAAAAAGTCTTCTGCCGTAAAAAAATTTATCAGTATGATTTTGATCGCACTGATGATCGCTGCTATGGCATTTGGTGTAAAATTCATGATAAACAAGTATAATCAGCTCTCATATCCCTTAAAATATACCGAAACGGTCGAAAAATACTGCTCTGAATACGATCTTGACAAAAGTTTCGTTTTCGCTGTGATATACTGTGAAAGCCGTTTTAAACCCGACGCCGAATCGCGTGTCGGCGCAAGAGGTCTCATGCAGATCACTTCCGATACCTTCGATTGGATAAAATACAAGTTAAAAGACGACCGGGAAATTACCTTTGACGATATGTATGATCCCGAGTTGAATATCGAATACGGCACTTTCCTGCTGAATTACCTTTTCGGTAGATTCGAATATCCTCAAAACGTTCTTTGCGCTTATAACGCCGGAATGTCCGTTGCCGAAAAGTGGCTGAACAATCCCGAAATATCCGAAAACGGTATCATTGTTTCCCCTCCTTACAGGGAAACCGCAAATTATATGACTAACGTTCTTTCCGTTGCGGAAAAATATCAAAAAATATATTTTAACTGATTTTCAGGAGGTAAATTACTATGGCAGAAAAATCAGAGGGCGAACTTCTCAAAGAAAAACTCTTCTACGTCAGAAAAAACACTACCGAGGTCATGAACGACTCCGATATCGATAAAGCGTTCGACTTTTGCGAAGGTTATAAGGAATTCCTCAATCTTTCGAAAACCGAACGCGAGGCGGTCGATACCGCCGTCGATCTGCTTTCCCAAAACGGCTATTCCGAACTCGTCCCCGGTACCCGTTATCTTCCGGGAGACAAAGTCTACTTCAATAACCGCGGAAAAGCCATCGTTTTTGCGACGATCGGGCAAAAGCCGATCGAATACGGCGTCAAAATCGCCGCGTCCCATATCGACTCTCCACGCCTTGATCTGAAACCGAATCCCTTATATGAGGATTCAGACATGGCTCTTTTCAAAACCCATTATTACGGCGGTATCAAGAAATATCAATGGACCACTATCGCGCTCGCCATGCACGGTGTCGTTGCAAAGAAAGACGGCTCGATAATAAAGGTATCGATAGGTGAATCGGCTGACGACCCCGTTTTCTGCATTACAGATCTGCTCCCGCACCTTGCTCAGGAACAGTCGAAACGTACTCTCGCAGACGGTATCCGCGGCGAAGAACTTAATATCCTTATCGGAAGCAGGGCGTTCAAGGACGACAAAGTATCCGAAAAAGTCAAACTTAATATTTTAAATCTGCTTTTCGAAAAATACGGCTTTACCGAAGAAGATTTTCTCTCCGCCGACCTCACCTTCGTTCCCGCCGAAAAAGCGAGAGATCTCGGTTTCGACAGAAGTATGATCGGCTCCTACGGCCACGACGACAGAGTCTGCGCTTATACTTCTATGATGGCGGCTATTGACGCCGATTCTCCGGAATTCACCACCGTGACCGTTCTTTCCGACCGCGAGGAGATCGGTTCCTACGGAAACACGGGACTTGATTCGGATTATCTGAAAAACTTCATCGCAGATCTTTGCGAGCCTTATAATATAGATGTGAGAAAGGTGCTGTCAAATTCAAAATGCCTTTCCGCCGACGTGAACTGCGCTCTTGACCCCTCTTTTTCCGACGTCGGCGAGCGCCGTAACGCTTCCCTTCTCGGCTACGGCGTCGTCGTTACAAAATACACCGGCGCCCGCGGAAAATCCGGCACAAGTGAAGCAAGCGCCGAATTTATGTCTGAGATCCGCGATATTCTCGACAACGCCGGAGTCATATGGCAGCTCGGTGAACTCGGCAAGGTCGATATAGGCGGCGGCGGTACGGTCGCTTTATATATCGCTTCAATGGATATAGACGTCGTCGACGTCGGCGTTCCGGTCTTATCTATGCACGCACCTTTTGAAGTCGTTTCAAAAACCGACGTCTACATGACCTACCGTGCCTTCTATGAATTCCTCAAATAATAAAAAAGGAGATATCCTTATGGATTTTTATCGTTCTCTTTCCGAATGGTCAACTGAAAACGAAATTACTGTCCTTGCAACAAACGCGTTTTGGGATTACATGAAATCTCTTCCCGAAAACGTCGGTGAAATCGACTATGCGGAGGATATTATTGAGATATTCTCTTATATCGACAAATCGCGTTTTTCTCTTGTTCCTCTCCGCCTTTCCTTTTCTCTCGATCTAAACGATCCCGACGATACTTCCGGCGCTTTTTCTTATACCTTTGATCTCGAGTATGCAGAAATGCGTATCGGTTCGTTTACCGCGGTTTTTGATCCCGATATCAATTTGATCGACGAAGATTTGGAGATCGACGACTTCAAACTCGTCAAAAAGTTTTGTAAATCAGTCAAACGCAAATAAAACCGATCATTAAAAAGTACCGGCTGAAAACCAGTTTCAGCCGGTACTTTTACTTTATTGCACTGCCGTTATACCACGATTACCGATACTCCGTCCGGTATCACGGTGATACTTCCGTTTATAATTCCCCGCGATCTAAGTATATCGTCCGCTTTTTCAAGTGCTTCGTCAACAGAGTGTGCCGGTATCATATGCATATCTTCAACGACTTTATCCGCTGCGTCCGACACATAAATAACGGTTGCTTTTAACAAAATCCTGGCAAATATCTGTGATTGCCACTGATCCGCAATCGTATTGTACGGAGGCGTTTTTATAAATCGATCCATTAATTTTTCGATATCTTTTCCATCCCGAAACGTTTCATAAAATGTCTTTCCGCCGTCTCCGTCGTCCGCTTTTGCAAGCATAATGATTATTCCGTTCGGTTTGACCGTCGCTTCTGCGGCAGTCATGCCTTTCACACTTTGGTATATGTTTTGATCCAACGGATATCCGCCGTTTGTCGAAATAACGATATCAGACAAAACCGCATCCGCTCTGCACACGGAACGCAAAAACTCGCATCCCTTGCCGTGCGCCTTTTCAACGTCGCCCGCAACCGCATATATCACTTGTTTTTCTGAATTCAAAACCACGTTCACTATATATGCAAGCCGGGCTTTTTTTGCGGCAAACACCATATCCCTGTTTATCGGGTTTCCTTCCGTTATCCCCGTACGCGAACGGCTATCCGCGATAAACCGCCCGTTGTGATTATATACTACCGTTTTCCTTGACGCGATTCCCGGAAGTATACTTTTTCTGCCTCCGGAAAATCCTGCAAAAAAATGCGGTTCAATAAATCCTTCCGCCACCAGCAGATCCGCTTCCGCCGCAATCCTGTTTATTACCAGCTCTCCTCCCGAGGGCAGTGTTCCCAAAGACACAAGATTTTCCGTATCGTCGCAGTCGTGAATTTTGATTTTTTCATTGAAAAAAATATCTTTCCCGAATTTTTCTTTAAGCTCGATTTCGGTGGTATCTCTATGGCACCCCGTAGCCACGAGGATAGTTATATCCGCCGCGGGATTTCCTTCACGTATTTCCTTAAGCATTTTCGGTATGATAATTTTACTTGGCACAGGTCTTGTGTGATCGCTTGCGACAATAACCACTTTATTTTTTCCGCGCGCTAATTCTCTGAGCCTTTCGGAACCGATCGGATTTGCCATAGCAGCCAACACCAGCTCATCCCCGGATGATTTGGATCTATAACTATGCAGTGATGAAACAAGTATCCCGGCAAGCCGGCTCTCTTCAATTTGAGCAATCACTCGATTTTTACCGTAAGGCAGATATATCTTTCTCATCGTACTTTCCAATATAACGTTTTTATCGTGGTTTCCATCTCACCGTGGTTCAATCGTCCGCTTTTGAAATTTTTCCGAGTCCGCGCAGATTTTCTTTGACTTCCGGATCGCCTTTATATTTTATATTTCCGGCACCGTTGATAGTTGCGTCGAGCTCCTTTTCAACGCTTATTTTCGCATTTCCTGCACCTTTTATATTTATTTTGGCTTGTTTTGTCTTAAGACCGTAGGCATCGATATCACAAGCTCCGCTTATGCTGCAGCTGAATTCCTCGGCGTCGCCGTTTATATCCGTTTTGCCCGCTCCGTCAACACTCATGCTGAACTTTTCGCATCCCTTTATATCGGCGTCGACCTGGATCGTTCCGTTGATATCGATATCGACTTCCCGGCAATCCGAAAAATCAAAATCGCCTTTTGCAGTACCGTCTATCAAAACCGAAACTTTATCCTGACCGCTTGCTCCGATGTCGATATCGTAAGCTCCCGAAATTTTGATTTTCTCGGGTTTTGCGTAAACGGTTATCTCAAAGTTTTCCATTTTGAACAGCTTTGTCCCGCTCACGCTGATGCTCAGCTGACCGTCAACACATTCCACGTTAAGTCCGTTCTCAAACATGTCTTCCTGACACTTGATTTCGACTTTGTTGTCATCCGACGGTTTGACGTTCAGTTTAAGCGAACCTGATATCCCGTATATTCCTCTGACCGAGATCTCGTCTATCTTCTCTTCCGTATCATATTCCTTTGTTGCAACTTCTCCTTCGAGCTTAACGATCGTATTTTTCAAAAAATTGCATCCGCACAAAAGAATTACGATATTGAGCATTATCGCAACAGTAAAAATGATCTTCTTGTTAATTTTCATCGTTATTCTCCCAACAATAATTTTATATTATCACTTATCTCCCGCAGCATTGCTTATATTTTTTTCCGCTTCCGCAAGGACAAGGATCGTTCCTGCCGATCTTGTTTGCTTTTTTGATCGGCTTTCTCGGCTCCGCGCCGTCCGAAGCCGCCGCCGCAGTCGGTTGAGCGACTTTCTCTCTCTTTATCGTTTCTTCCGATTTGACCTTTACCGTAAACATCATCTTGACCGTTTGCTCACGTATCGCCTCGATCATTTTGTCGAACATGTCAAATCCTTCTATCCTGTATTCGACAACGGGATCTCTCTGAGCATAGGAGCGCAGACCGATACCGCGTTTCAGCTCATCCATCGCGTCGATATGATCCATCCAGAAGGAATCAACGCTTTTGAGCAGAACAACACGTTCGACCTCTCTCATCAGCTTTTCACCGAAATTCTGCTCCTTCGCTTCATATATCTTCGCTGCACGAGCCTTTAATTCTTCTCTTATTTCGTCTTTGCTCTTTCCTTCGACGTCTTCTTTGCCGAGGTTTAACGCTCCCGCTATGGCGTCGTTATCGGGATT
Organism: Oscillospiraceae bacterium; assembly: GCA_017828835.1. Lineage (GTDB taxonomy): Bacteria > Bacillota > Clostridia > Oscillospirales > Ruminococcaceae > RGIG8367. The sequence continues at coordinate 13,493 of JAGAEK010000115.1, forward strand.
AGAGAGCCATCCGTAGAAATAATCCTTCAACCCTTCGAGATTCCAAAGTTCTCTGTTCTCTCCTCCGGATTCGTCGTTCGGAAGATACGTATCCACCGTAAAATCTATCAGTTCATACACCATCTTCATAATATAATCCTTAACGTTCTCGCCGTTAAGCACCATATCACGCTGACTGTAAATTATTTCACGCTGACGGTTCATTACGTCGTCGTATTCCAAAACTCTCTTTCTTATTCCGAAGTTGCGTCCCTCGATCTTTCTTTGTGCGCTTTCTATCGAATTGGACAGCATTTTATATTCAAGCGGAACGTTCTCCTCAACTCCGAGGTTTTCCATCATATTTTGAAGTCTTTCGCCGCCGAACAGTCTCATAAGATCGTCCTCAAGCGAAATATAAAATCTTGACTCACCCTCGTCTCCCTGACGTCCGGAACGTCCACTCAACTGATTGTCTATACGTCTTGACTCATGCCGCTCGGTTCCGATTATGAACAATCCGCCTGCCGCCTTGACCTCGAGTGCTTTCGGCGCAAGCTCGGATTTATATTTTTTGAGCAATTCTGCAAATCTTGCTCTCCATTTCAGTATCTCTTCGTCGTCCGTCTCAAAAAAGCTCGTAGCGTCGTAGAGCATTTCGTCCGGGCACTCTTCTTTTCTGAGCTGTGCCTTCGCAAGATACTCCGCGTTTCCTCCGAGGATAATATCGGTTCCTCTTCCCGCCATATTCGTTGCGATCGTAACCGCACCGAGCTGGCCGGCCTGAGCAACTATCTCTGCTTCCTTCTCATGGCGTTTCGCGTTCAAAACCTCGTGGCGTATTCCCTTTTTCTTCAGCAATGAACTCAAAAGTTCCGATTTTTCTATCGAAACCGTACCGACCAATACCGGCTGTCCTTTTTTATGGCATTCTTCTATCTGTTCAATTACGGCGTTGAACTTTCCCTTCTCCGTCTTATAAACGACGTCCGGATGGTCGATCCTTATGACCGGTCTGTTCGTCGGTATTTCTATTACGTCGAGACGATATATCTCTCTGAATTCGCTTTCCTCCGTCATTGCGGTTCCGGTCATTCCGGAAAGCTTTTTATACATTCTGAAATAGTTCTGGAACGTAATCGTCGCAAGAGTTTTCGACTCTCTTTCAACAGTTACCCCTTCCTTCGCCTCTATCGCCTGATGAAGTCCTTCGTTATAGCGTCTTCCGAGCATAAGACGTCCGGTGAACTCATCGACTATTATGACCTCTCCGTCTCTGACAACGTAGTCAACGTCTCTCGTCATAACTCCGTGCGCCTTTATTGCCTGATTGACGTGATGCATAAGCGTCATATTCTCAGCGTCGGTTATATTTTCAACGCCGAAAAACTTCTCAGCTTTTTTGATACCTTCCGGCGTCAGCGTTGCGGTTTTTGCTTTTTCGTCGACAATATAATCCGCATTCACGTCGTCGTAGCTCTGCTTGTCGTCCTGTTCGCGTATCTTTAAAACCTTGAGTCCTTTCGCAAGTTTATCCGCCTGCTCATACAAGTCGGTGGATTTGTCTCCCTGACCTGAAATTATAAGCGGTGTTCTCGCTTCATCGATAAGTATCGAGTCGACCTAGTCAACTATCGCAAAGTTAAATCCGCGCTGAACTTTATTTTCCTTGTATATCACCATATTGTCGCGAAGATAATCGAACCCGAACTCATTGTTAGTTCCGTAGGTTATATCGCAGGCGTATGCTTCGCGTCTTTCTTCGTTCGTTTTCTCATGTATGACAAGTCCGACCGTAAGTCCGAGATAGGTATATATCCTTCCCATCCATTCGGAATGGAATTTTGCAAGATAGTCGTTGACGGTCACGACGTGTACGCCCTTTCCGGAAAGCGCATTGAGATAAGCCGCAAGCGCAGCCGTCAAAGTTTTTCCTTCACCCGTCTTCATCTCCGCGATCCTGCCTTGATGCAGAACGATCGCACCTATTACCTGAACCGGAAACGCCTTCTGTCCGAGCACTCTGTAGGCCGCTTCTCTTGCCGCCGCAAGCGCTTCCGGCATAATATCGTCAAGCGTTTTCCCGTCGGCAAGCTCCTGTTTGAATTTTGCCGTAACTCCTCTGAGCTCCGCCTCGTCCATTTCGGCATACTTTCCCTCAAGAGCGATAGTCGCCTCCATGATCGGCTTTATATTTTTCATTTCACGTTCTGAATACGTTCCGAAAATTTTCTGCAAAAGTCCCACTTTATATTTTCCTCCGTCAAATCTGTTCCTTTTATTTTAAACTATTTGCTCACTTATGTCAAATATCCCCCGCCTCTATATATGATATTTAATAAATTGCTAACATTTTTAACTTTTTTCGACTTAAAAATTTATTTTAAGGAAATTTTTCGGTACATCCTTGATAATATATCGCTTTTGTATTATACTATTATCGCACTGAAAGATTTTATTCCCGAAAGGAGATATTTAAATGAACTATTCGCGCGAAGTTGAACACATGTGCGTAGTTGCAAAGGGTCCAAAACACGGTCCCGCACCCATCCCCGAAGAAGGCCGCTGGGTCCAGGCAAAGGAAATCAAGGATATTTCCGCCTATACTCACGGTGTGGGCTGGTGTGCTCCTCAGCAAGGCGCATGCAAACTTTCACTCAACGTTAAAAACGGTATAATCGAGGAAGCTCTCGTCGAAACGATCGGCTGTTCCGGTATGACTCATTCTGCGGCTATGGCCGCGGAGATCCTCCCCGGAAAAACTCTTCTCGAAATGCTTAATACCGACCTCGTATGCGA
>JAGAEK010000116.1 GCA_017828835.1 Oscillospiraceae bacterium
CACGTGCGCAGGCGAACGCCCGTCCGCGGCGGGACGGAGACGGCGACGAGCCCGGCAAAGCGTTCGCGGTTGTACGCCAGCGCCGGCGCGACATCCGGCTTCTCGAACCGCTCCGGCGTGTAGTCGCTTATGAAACCGGCAGCCCCGCATTCCTCCAGGGCCAGAAGATGCTCGTGCGAAAGTTCCGTCTCGGGCTCAAATACGACGAGAACGCCGCTTTCCAAACGATATATTCAGATAACATCCCCGACGGATGGATGGGCCTTGACATCGGTCCCAAAACAGCCGAGCTTTTCGCAAACGCCATTTCCGGAGCCGGAACAGTAGTATGGAACGGTCCTATGGGAGTATCCGAATGGAAAAACTTTGCGAACGGTACAATAGCAGTTGCTCAGGCCGTTGCAGACAGCGGCGCTGTTTCCATTATCGGCGGCGGTGATTCCGCTGCTGCAGTCATCAAACTCGGTTTCGCCGACAAAATGACTCATATTTCGACCGGCGGCGGTGCTTCTCTCGAATTTTTAGAAGGTCTTGAGCTTCCCGGTATTGCATGTCTTAACGATAAGTAACGACTTGTCAGCTTGCAGGGCTATGCTCTGCAAGCTTTTTTTAAACGCTAACACCTTTTGAAAGGATGATATTTAATGAAAAAATCTCTCAGAAAAGCCGTTATCGCCGGCAACTGGAAAATGAACAAAAACCGCGCGGAAACCAAAACACTTATTTCCGAGCTGAAACCTCTCGTTAAAAACGCCGATTGCGAAGTCATCGTATGCGTGCCTTTCACCGACCTCGAAACCGCTCTTGATGCCGTAAAGGGATCAAAAATAAAGGTCGGCGCACAAAATTGCCATTTCGCTCCTTCCGGCGCGTTTACCGGCGAGGTCTCTGCCGATATGCTCAAAGAACTCGGCGTCAAATACGTCATCATCGGCCACTCCGAACGCAGACAGTATTTCGGCGAAACGGATATCACAGTCAACAAACGCCTTACCGCCGCTCTCGCTCAGGGACTCAAAGTTATCTTGTGCGTCGGCGAGCTTCTTGAACAGCGCGAGCTCGGTATTACCGGCGAGATCTGTTCCATGCAGACTAAAATCGCTCTGACCGGCGTCGACGCCGCCGATCTCAAAAACATAATTATCGCCTACGAACCCGTATGGGCGATCGGTACCGGAAAAACCGCTACTGCAGAACAGGCCGACGAGGCCTGCGGTATCATCCGCTCGACCGTCGCCTCGCTCTACGGCAAAAAGGCCGCGAACGCGCTCACCATACAGTACGGCGGCTCAATGAATCCCAAAAATGCCGCGGAACTCCTCTCAAAAGAAAACGTCGACGGCGGACTTATCGGCGGCGCTTCTTTGAAAGCTCCCGACTTTTCCGCGATCGTAGCCGCTGCTTCTCTTTGATGAAAGGAGTTTACCCGAAGTGAAAAAACCTATTGTTCTTATCATTATGGACGGATTCGGTGAAAACCCCAGCAGTTTCGGAAACGCTATCAAAGCCGCTTCCACCCCGAATCTCGACAAGTTTTTTTCCGAATATCCCAAAACATCGATCGGCGCTTCCGGTATGGACGTCGGACTTCCGGACGGTCAAATGGGTAACTCCGAAGTCGGACATACGAATATCGGTGCCGGAAGAGTCGTTTATCAGGAACTCACAAGGATCACAAAATCCATTTCCGACGGAGATTTCTTCTCAAACAAAACTCTTCTCGGTGCTGTTGAAAACTGCAAGAAGAACGGTTCCGCACTCCATATCTGCGGACTTCTTTCCGACGGCGGCGTACACAGCCATATAAACCACCTTTTCGCTCTTTTGAAACTCGCAAAGGATAACGGTCTCGAGAAAGTCTATATACACTGCGTAACAGACGGCAGAGACGTGCCTCCCTCTTCTTCAAAAGAATTTATAAAATCACTCGAAGAACAGATCCAAAATATCGGAGTCGGCGAGATCGCTACCGTTATGGGAAGATATTACGCCATGGACCGTGAAAAACGCTTTGAGCGTGTCGAGCTTGCTTATAACGCCCTCGTTTTACGCGAAGGAGTGAAAGCGTCGTCCGCTTTCGAAGCCGTCGACATCTCTTATAAAAAAGACGCAACGGATGAATTTATCCTCCCGACCGTCTGTTCTGACGCGCCCGGAGTAAGAGCCGGTGACAGTTTTGTTTTCTTCAATTTCCGTCCGGACCGCGCAAGAGAGATAACACGTTCTTTCGTCGATCCCGATTTTGACGGCTTTGAACGTAAAAACGGATTTTTCCCGCTCTATTACGTATGTATGACTCAGTATGACGCGTCTATGCCCAACGTCCATATCGCGTTCCCGCCTCAATCTCTTGATATGCCGTTCGGTCAGGTAGTTTCGGAACTCGGTCTCAAACAGCTCCGTATCGCCGAATATACCAAATACGCGCACGTTACCTTCTTCTTTAACGGCGGTTCCGAAACGGTATATAAGGGTGAGGACAGAGTTCTGATCGATTCGCCCGACGTTCCGACTTACGATATGCAGCCCGAAATGAGCGCTCCGAAAGTCACCGACGAGCTGCTGGCCCGCCTTGACCGTAATCTTTACGACGTCGTTATCATAAACTACGCCAACTGCGACATGGTCGGCCATACCGGCGTTTTCGACGCCGCAAAAGCCGCGGTCGAAGCCGTCGATTTCTGCGTCGGCAAGATCGTTGACAAAGTTCTTTCTCTCGGCGGCGTCGCCGTAATTACGGCTGACCACGGAAACGCCGATAAAATGTCAGAGGACGACGGTACTCCTTTCACCGCCCACACTACAAACCCCGTACCTTTCGCGGTCATCGGGTATCCCTGCAAGCTGCGTTCATCCGGTAAGCTTGCGGATATCGCTCCGACCCTCCTCGACATAATGGGTATTGAAAAGCCCTCTCAAATGGACGGTAATTCACTTATTTTATAATCACGTTTTTAAAATTCTTTCGCGGCGAAGATATAAATCTTCGCCGCATTTTTCGCATATTTCGTTCTCCGACGCCTTTGCTCTTGTTTTCGTCCGCTTTTTATTGTAAAATATAAGTATATTGAACACGGGAGATTTTTTTGTGACTGATATTAAACTTAAATTAAACGATATTTTCAATGAAAATTTGATATTCGCAATTTTGAGCGACACAAGAAAAAATATCGATCCGACTTTTTCAAAAGTTCAGATCAAACCTTTTATCAAGAAAAACGAACTGCTTTATCAGATCGCATACCTGTTCGATAAAAAAGTAACTCACAGCAATCTCTCAAGATCCGACGTTGTCGATACGGTATCCGATCTGCTGCAAAATCATTTCCTTCAAGCAGTATTTTACACCTCGTCATCCGATTTTCACGTTTCTATGTACGGTGGGTTCAAACTCAGATCCTTTCCGCCCACGAAACTCCCCGAAAGCGCTCCGGAACACAACGTCCAGAAAAAATATATCCTTCCCGAAGGAACTCCGCACGATTTTTTGGTGAAGCTCGGGATCATGACAAAAGACGGCCGCGTCGTTAAAGATAAATACAATAAATTCAGACAGATCAACCGCTATCTTGAATTTGTCGACGACTGTCTGAAGTATCTTCCGTCGAACCGCACCGTCAATATCGTCGATTTCGGATGCGGTAAAGCGTATCTCACGTTTGCGCTCTATTATTATCTCGTGATACAAAAGCATCTGAGCTGTTCCGTGATCGGACTCGATCTTAAAGACGACGTCATACGCTTTTGTTCCGACGTCGCTCTCGATCTCGGATATTCTTCGCTCAGATTTCAAAAGGGCGATATCCGTTCTTTCGACGGCAGCGCCGATATGGTCATATCTCTCCACGCCTGTAATACCGCAACGGATTTTTCCCTCGCAAAAGCCGTTTCCTGGAATTCAAAAGTCATACTCGCCGTTCCCTGCTGCCATCATGAACTGTTCGACAAAATCTCAAATCCGGATATGTATCCTTTGCTGGAATACGGCGCCGTAAAAGAAAAATTATCCTCTATGCTGACCGACGTAATGCGCGCGCAGCTTCTCAGATCCGTCGGCTACGACACGAGTATTATCGAATTTATCGACACCGAACATACCCCGAAAAATTTGCTTATCCGCGCAGTAAGAAACTCTTCGGCAAAATTCGATCGGGAAAAATACAACGAATATAAAAAGTTTTCCGAACTTTGGAACGCCTCTCCCATACTTGAAGAGCTTATACGCAAACTTGATCTGATCCCTTGAAATCTTTAACTATTATTTTTGAAAGGTCGTTTTAGAGATGAACATAGGCATCTCGTCCGCTTGTTTTTTCCCGGATATCCCTGAAAAAGCCGTCGACTTTTTTGTCGAAAACAAAATCGGTTACGCCGAGTTTTTTCTCAACTGTTATTCCGAATTTTCCATCGATTTTATCAAAAAATTGAAGAAAAATCTCGACACCGTACCGACTGAGATATTTGCTCTGCACCCGTTTTCGTCCGGATTTGAAAACCGGCTTTTCTTCTCCGAATACCGCAGACTGTTTTCGGACGGACTTGAAATATATAAACGCTTTTTTGAAGCCGCCGCGTATATGAACGCGGATCTGTTTATCCTGCACGGCGCCGACCGCTATTCTTCGATCTCCGACAACGAATATTTCGAGCGTTTCCAGGAAATCGACCGCACCGCCGCGTCTTTCGGTATAAGGCTTGCACAGGAGAACGTCGCGAATTTCAAGTCCCGCTCGGTCGATTTTATTAAAAATATGAAAAATCAGCTCGGCGACGTCGTTTTTACACTGGATATAAAACAGTGCCGCCGTGCTTCTCAGGACGTTTTCGATATGGCAAAAGCTATGGGCAATTCTTTGCGCCATATCCATCTGAGCGATTCCGACGCTTCTCACGATTGTCTTCCTCCCGGCACGGGCTCTTTCGATTTCGGTAAATTTTTCGAATTGATCGATTCGATATGCGATAAGACTCCCTCTGCCGTTATCGAACTTTATAAGAAAAATTATTCTTCTCCCTCGCAACTCGTTTCTTCGCTAAATTATTTAAGGAGCTGGTCTTTATGAAATGTCCGTTTTGTTTTTACAATGAAACAAAGGTTATCGACTCCCGTCCCGACCTCGACGAAAAACGTATCAAAAGGCGTCGGGAATGTCTTTCCTGCTCAAAACGTTTTATAACCTATGAAACCGTCTATTCCGCTCCTATCATAATAATAAAAAAAGACAATTCACGCGAAATGTTCGATCGAAACAAAGTTTTGAACGGTATGCTGCGCGCATGTGAAAAACGCCCCGTTTCGATCGAGCGTATCGAACACGCCGTCGATGAGATAGAGTCCGCTCTTCAATCCTCTCTCGAGGACGAGATCCCTTCTTATAAGATCGGCGAGCTTGCTATGAGTAAATTAAAAGAGCTGGATGAGGTCGCCTACGTCAGATTTGCGTCAGTGTATCGCAGTTTCGCCGATATCGGCGCTTTTATGAATGAATTGAAATCGCTTATCGGCGAAAACAAAACAAAATAAAACACGCTGCCGTTTTCGTCTGTTTGCTCCCATTTATCTGTACTGTTGCCTTAGGCATGTTTGTCGTCGCTGCTCCGATCTCTTCTCTGTTCGAATCCGAACTGTAAATTTTGACGTTTCCTTCACTTCCGAAAAGTATAGACCTTTTTGTGAACGTCGCCACTCCTTCAACATCTGTCGGCTGAGCGTAGGGAGAAGAAAACGCCGACAACTTAACGTCAAAGAAGAACGTCATGTCCACCGTGTAATAACCCCTGTTGAACGGAAGCGGCGTTACGTCGATGAATACGTTCATTATATCCACTTCTTTGCTCCTCACACTGACCGCCTCGTCTATTGCTGCTTGTTCAGTTTGCGGAAAATAAACCTGCATATCCTGAAGACAATCTTTGTCGCAGCACGAATCGTATATTCGATTCGTATTTATACATACTGCTTCTTTAAAATTTATACCGCAAGCTTTTTCTTCGATTTCTTGAGCCATAATAATCCTCCTATATTTTTTTATTAAAGCTATGACACTTCAATAGTATTTTATGAAAAATCTTATTTTTTGTGCAGATTTTTTGAATTTTCAATAATTTTTAGCAATAAAAATACCGAGAACGGTTTTTGCCGTTCCCGGTATCTTTTTATGCCGTTATTATTTCTGTTCTTTGAGTAAATCTCTGATC
>JAGAEK010000117.1 GCA_017828835.1 Oscillospiraceae bacterium
GTACATTACAGACGAAAATACCGGGCTGAAGTATGAATTGGTAGGCGACTACTATTTTCTCGCCGGGGATGATGAGACGGAGGAGCGCCGCCACATTGGAATATGGGGGCAGCGGCATCTTCGCTACCTCAGACGGTGTAAGAAATCGACCTATACGGCACTGCTGATTGAAGGCAAGCTGCCGGATTACCTTGCCGACGTAAACGATCAAGCGGAAGAAATGCTCTTTCAGCTTGTAAAACAAATGGCAAAGGATGAAGGAATTGACGAGGTGTTAAAAAGACAAGATCAATTCGGCTGGGTTCAGCGGATGAATTCAATTCGGAGCAGAGCAATGGAGGTTGTAAACAAAGAGATAATCAACAATTAGAGACTATGGCAGGGCGATCCGTCCTGCCATTTCTCTTTCTTTTGTTAAAGTAAATATTCCATTATCAATACACAAATGCGTTATCGAAGCAGGTTAATAAAGTCAATCCAATACGGCAAATCGGGAATCAGCAAGTGTGGAAGCAGTGTTATGGATATGACGGCTGGGATAGTAATATATAACTTCCGCATGAATTTTGAGGCGATGCAAATAATGACAGAGAACAGAATAAAGCCGACTGTCTTTTTAAGAACATAAAGAACAGTATAAAACAATAAAGACGTATTTAAGGCAAACGGAAGCCCGATAACGCTTAAAGACGGTGCGGACAGGCTTTCAAGCGGGAATCGTACAGCCATAAAAACAAAATCGACGGTTATAAAAACAATGCACAGCAAGGCTGTAACCGTAACGGCGGATACTATTTTTACTCTGTCAAGCGTCCGTCCGCCGTTTTTTGCGCTTGAAAGCAGTTTACCCATACCATTTTTGTACTCAACCGTGTAGATACCGGCAAACAAAAGCAGTATCAAGGCGTACAGGTACGGGTCATAGTCAGAAAAAAGCAAGGCTCGCCAGCCGGTATCGTAAATTATCTCCGCTTTTTTGCCTTCGGTTTGCAGTTTTTCAACGTGATTTTTCTGCTCATTCAACCGCGAAAACGCCGACTGTTTTACTTCTGCGGCGTAAAATCTTTCAAGAAACTCGCTATACTCGTCGGACGTTATCTGACCGCTTTGAACTTTATTACGCATCGTTTCAAGCTGTGAAATAACGGTCTCGCATTCGGACAGATTCGACGCTATATATTCGGCTTTTTCGACGGTCAGTTCACCTGCAAGTTCAGTACAAAGCCGATAATATTCTTCTTCGTACAGATCGTTACGGCATACGTTATCAACGCAGAAAAACACCTTAACTCCAAGCAGGAGAACGACAAGCAATATCAGCTTTGATGAAATGAATAATTTTTTCAGTTCATAAATGTATAGTCCGTGCCTTTTTGCACGGCGTATCTTTTTTTGCTTTGCGGATTTATTGAAAACACAACGGATTTTACCGAGCAGGTTCATCTCGATTCTGCGCAGATTTTCGCTTGTCGTCGTCTGTTTGTTCCCAAAAATGCAAAATAAGACGCAGATGGCAGTACATACAAATAAAATAACGATAACTGTAACCGGCAGTAAGTCAACCGCCTTGTCGAACAGATTCAAAGCACGGTAGCGGACAAAAAAGCCGTTGATATCAAATCCGGATGAATAAAGTATCGCACAGACTGTTCCACTGCACAGAAACGTGAAAATGTAACTACCCGTCAGCTTGCCTATCAGCGCCGACAACACGGACAGCGCGAAAGTAATAATGACAGAGAGAGCAAACAGGAGCAAGAAATACCAAATTATACTCAACGGATACGGGCAAAACTCCATACTCTGAACAGACACAAGCGGCGCGAACAAGCCGGATAAACCGTACTTAAAACCGCAGACAATAAGATTTATTGCCGAATAAACCGCTGTGATCAGCGTCGAAAGAATAAACAAAAGCGACAGTTTCGCGCCATTAACTTGTTTGCCCCTCTTCGATATGAAAAGAAAGGGTTTCATCCCGGATTCCTTTTCACAAAGTGATACCGCGCTTCCTATAACAACAGATAGGACAAGCAAAAGTGTGATTTTGCCTGTAAATCGGAAATAATCACCGTATCCCTTTACCGTCTGAGGCGTCTGTCCGTCTTTTAGAAGTGCTGAATACTTTTCTATTACCTTTTCCTGATAGTCGATGATATAGCTGTCTTTACCGTCCGACAGATCTGAAATGTTAATCTCCGCCAATCGGATCACGCGCTGTATATCGCCAGTATATTCTTCTTTATATTCGTCATCCGCTCTTTCAGCGGTATCTGCGGGATAAAAGAAGCAAACGGCGGCGTTTGCGAAAAGCAGCGCGGTGATAATAAGCAGTATTCCCTTTGATGAAAAGAGCTTTTTAAACTCGTATTTCAAAAGCTTCATAGAATATCACCGAAAACATACAGATAATAATCCTCCAGCGTCGGTGCGGCTGGTACGGCGTTTTCACACGGAAGCTCGTCGGACAAAATTCGCAGCGTCACACCGTCTCCGTCGGGAATAATACTGCAAACACGGTATTTGTTTTTCAGTTTTTCCGCTTCCTCGCGGTCAGCGCGGATACAATAAACCCTGCCTTTCATTTTCTCCGTCAGCGTTTCCGGTGCGGCGGTATCAATGATCTTGCCTTGCTTTAATATAACGACCTCACGGGCTATACCTTCAATGTCCGATACGATATGCGTTGCCCACAAAACCGTTTTATCTGCGGATATTTCAGATATAAGGTTACGCACCGCAATCCGCTGTTTCGGATCAAGTCCTGCGGTTGGCTCGTCAAGCACGATTATTTCGGGGGAACCGAGAACGGCTTGCGCTAAGGAAAGCCGCTGCTTCATACCGCCTGAAAGTGCGGAAATCTTTCTGTCCATACAGTCGTCAAGCTCCACACGTCGCAGTATATACTCAACTTCGCTTTCGTTACCACGCGGTAAGCCCTTCAATTCGGACATATAGAGCAAAAAATCACGAACGGTAAAAGACGGGTACGTTCCAGCATACTGCGGCATATATCCTATTTTTTCGAGATATAATTTGCCGAGCGTTTTTACGCTTTTTCCGTTATACATAACCTCGCCAAACGATTGCGGCAGTATTCCGGAAATTATATTCATCAGTGTGCTCTTGCCGCTGCCGTTTGGACCGAGAAGCGCGTAAATGCCGCTTGAAAATACGGCGTTTACGTCTGATAACGCCTGTGTCTTTCCGTAGTTTTTCGATATGTTTTTCAGTTCGAGCATCAATCGACCCTCACGATCTTACTATCGCCTGTTTTGATATTGACTACCAAAAGTGCGTTTTTCCCCTGTTTTATGTATTCTCCGTTTTCTTCGTATGTGTTCAATTCAATACCTATAAAATCTCCCGTTCCGCTTTTTCCGGCAACGCCTACGGTGTATGTAAAGGTACATCCGGAATCGGTTATATCGCAGAGCAAACGCTCATTTTCACCGTTAAGATCGCATATATACAACTTCCCTCCGTTTTTATCGGTTACGGCGATACAATCGTCTGTGTTTTCGTCGTAAACGTAACCCAAAAAAGGAACGGTATCCTGAAATTTGAAATACAAAATACTGTCGTCGTATATCAATGGGAAAGAACATATTTCATCTATAACCGTCAATATCTCACCTGTCGTTTTATCTTTGCGCCGCACTCTGTAAGCGGGGAGTTTACTGCCTTCCGCGCCTTTTATTTGCCCTGTCGGTTCGACGGTAAAAGTATAATTTTTGCTGGACAGTTTTTCCGAATAACCGACGTCTCCGTCAATTCTGTTGTTATAGTCCGCATCAGTTGAATAATGCTCGCCCGCATCAGTGTACCAGAAGAGTTTTCCGTCCTCTGCCGACAAAAGAAATTGCGGTACGCTTTGCGGTTCAGTCGTTAAAGTATTAACGCTCCTGCTTTTAATGTCAAGCTTCAACAGGGTGAATTCAACGTTTCCTTTTTCATTTAATTCGCTTTGATTGAAATATGCAGAATCTCCGCACACGTTCATTTCGGAAAGCGTACCGCCTTTTGTCTCGTACAGCTTTTCAAACTTACCGGATTTCAGATCGAAACGGCACAAATAAATAGGATTGTCGGCGCCGGCAAGATAATAAACGTATTGCCCGACAAAGACAGGATTGGATTCCATACCGAAAAACGGGCAGCTTTTATCATTGTGCTTACAAAGCGGGTCGGGACAAAGTGGAGAGGCTGTCCCATTCTCCGTGTTGAATCGGTAAAAAACTCCGTTCAGCTTTGCGTAAATGCAGTTATCCGTGTAATTTATATCCGTCTCTTGATCTTTGGCGCACGAAATGCAAAGAAACACGGCAAGTAGTAAAACAAAAACCAAAAAACTCTTTTTCATGATTACTCCATTTTTGCCTCTTTGTATTCCCCTGTATTAACGTCAATTATCATTATCGCGTCGCCAAGCATATCAAGGCTCACGCCGTCTGCGCTTATTTCACAACGCTGCATTTTTATGACGAAATAGTTATCGTTACCGGATTTTCCGAGCATTTCGTTTGTTAAGCAAAAGCAATAATTATCCCCGAAATCGCAGAGCAAACGTCCGTTTTCTCCATTGAAATCACACACATACAGTTTATATCCTCTCGGATCATAGATGGGATTATCGGTTTTGCTGCCGTTTTCATCTTCATAATATCCGACGATAAGCGGCTTATCCTGATATTCAAAATAGAACACCTTGTTGCCGAATGTCATAGGAAAAGCAGGCGTATTCTTCAAAATGACTGTTTTCTCGCTTGTATCTAACTTGCAACTTATTATATTAAAGCTATATGGTATGTTATAAACCGGATACTTCATTGTATCCCCGCGCTCGAGCGTAATACTGTAATCTCCGTCTGACATTGAGTTTTCATCTTTGTCGCCGTCAGTTCGATTGTCAAAGTCGGTGTCAGTTGAAAAATACGATGTTTTACTGTCGGGATCTCTCCAAAACAATCTCCCGTCAGCATAAGCATACGCGGTTGCGTTTTGTGAAAGCCCACAACTGCCGAGATTAACAAGTTTATCCTCACTTATACTGTATCGTAAAAGGTCGAAATTATATACAGGTTTATTTCCGTCGCCGTTATTCGAAACAAATTCAAGAAAATAAACATAATCGTCAAATACAGACAAACCTGTTATCGTCGCTGCGTTGTTTTCGTAGATAATTTTAAGTTTACCGTTTTCTATATCGTATTTGCATAGCTGTCTGTAAAACTTCAAAGTCTCATAATTCCGCAGATAAAATGCATTTTTGCCAACGATGCCAAAACCGGAAGCGCTCATATTATGAAACGGACAAACAGACGTTGCGTGATTACACAGCGGATCAGAACAAGCCGGCGTTCCGGTACCTGTCTTAACGTTTATTCTGTAAGGAGTTTGGATGCCCGATGCGGTTTTCCATAGGATATAAGCATAATTATCAGAATAATATTCTCCTTCGCTTTTATTGTTTCTGATACACGACGTTGAAAGCAATAAAATAGCGAGCAGAATCAACAACAGCCATTTACGAAATAGAAGCTTCACGGACTGAGAAAAACTCCAGTCAAATCTGGAATTCCTTCTTTTTCTATCGCCCGAATTTGTTTTTATAGTTTGATTCATAAAATTGCTGCCCTTTTCACCAATAGCTACAATAATATAATTTAAGGTTGATAATCACAACTATCCATCTATTAAGTATAGCACGTTTTTAATACTTTTTCAAGATGCGATTATTGTGAAAATGTGAAGATATCGTTTATATGGATAGTTGTCGGTAAACACCGACAACTCAACAAAAAAACGAGGATTTTTTCTTTTTGCCTCTTGACAAACGAACAAATGTTCTGTATAATGATATTTGTGATTTTGTCGCTTTATGCGGGAA
>JAGAEK010000118.1 GCA_017828835.1 Oscillospiraceae bacterium
GATAAGCGTGCTCTTTCCGGCTCCGGATTTTCCGACTATAAAAACGAACTCCCCGTCGTTTATCCTCAAATTCATTCCGTCAAGCGCAATCGTCCCGTTAGGATATTTCTTGCTAACAGATATAAATTCTACCACTTGTACACCGCCTTAAAATTCATAATGCGGCGACGCCTGAAAAGCGCCGCCGTCACTGTTGTTTTTTAGTATTTCATGGGATTTGCGGAAAGATATTTCTTGACCATGAGCGCAACTTTGAACACTATGGCATGGTCAAACTCTCTCAGATCGAGTCCGGTCAGCTTCTTGATCTTCTCCAATCTGTATACTAACGTATTTCTGTGTACAAACAATTTCCTCGATGTTTCCGAAACGTTAAGATTGTTCTCAAAAAACTTCTGGATGGTAAACAAAGTCTCATGATCAAGACTCTCTATCGACCCCTTCTTGAACACCTCTTTCAAAAACGTCTCGCAAAGTGTCGTCGGAAGCTGATATATCAGTCTCGCTATCCCGAGATTGTTATAGCTCACTATCGACTTTTCACTGTCGAAAACTTTTCCGACTTCAAGCGCTACCTGTGCCTCTTTGAAGGATTTCGCAAGATCCTTGATCCCCTCTACCACGGTTCCGATCCCTATAAGCGCGTGAGTGTAGAACTCGCTGCCGAGCGTATCGACTATGGAATGCGCAAGCTTCTCGATGTTTGCGCTGTCTATCCCGTTCTTTATCTCTTTGACAAGAACTATATCGCTCTCGTTTATGTTGAACACAAAATCTTTCTGCTTGTCCGGGAACAGATTCTGGATAACGTCGAACGCGGATATGTCGGTCGCCGATACTATCCTTATAAGCAACGCGACCCTGCTCACCTCAACGTTGAAATGAAGCTCTCTCGCTTTTATGAATATATCTCCGGGCAAAATATTTTCCAATATGAGATTCTTAACAAAATTGTTTCTGTCGTATTTATCGTCGTAATACTCTTTTATGCTCGTCAGCGATACCGCGAGTACTCCGCAAAGTTTCGCCGCCATATCGTCAGTTCCTTCGACAAACACCGCATAGTCAGGTCTGACTCTCGTCCCGAACGGCTTATATGTATATCCCTCTCTGACAAACATATCTCCGTTGTCTCTGTCGCTGAGGTCCAATAACAGATATTCGTTCCGTTCCCCTATCTTCGTCAAATCGCTGCACGCTACGGTCGTCGCCGTGTCGTCTACTACTCCGACCCTTCTGTCAAGAGTATCTCTCATTTGATGCAGTACGCTCTGAAACAATCTGTTAGACATTTAAACTTCTCCTTCACTCGAATTTTCGTCCGATCTGTCGTTCGATATTCTGCCTTATTTTTTGTCTGTATTCTATTTTAACCGCATTTCCGACGGATTTCAAGTAATTTTACTCATTTTATTTTATTTTTTTACTATACTACGGTTAGTTTTAATATTATATATACCTTTTGCCTTTAAATTTTATTGAACGATCGATATTTTTATTTTTGCCGCCATATAATTTACCGTTGAACTTCTGAAAGCGACGAGGATATCGAAATGAAAGTCAAACGCCACCCGATCATTCTGAATTTTTTGATAATGAGCGCCGTCTCCGTAACGCTTCGTACGTCGGACGTCTTTTTCGGCGCGTATACCTCGGCAAAACTCGGTCTCGACGGCGTCGGCCTCTATTCGATGATACTCAGCGTCTATTCGTTTGCGATAACTCTCGCCTCTTCCGGCCTCAATCTGACCGTTACCCGCGCCGTCGCAAAAGCGGCGTCCGGAAAAAACCGCGAAGATATGAAACGATGCGTTATCCTTTGCTGTGTTTTCGGACTTGTTCTCGGATCCGCCGCCGCGTCTCTGTTATATATCTTTTCCGGAAATATTGCCGTTCTGTTCATAAAAAATCCGGTCGCCGCAGTCTCTTTGAAGATCCTTGCTCTGAGTCTGCCGTTTATGGCGTTGTCTTCTTGTATGAGAGGATATCTCGTCGCTTCAGGCAAAACCTCGATAACCGTCGTCGGCGATATCGCAGAACAGGTCTCTCAGATCGTATCATCGGTTTTGATAATATCCGTAAACCTCAGTCCGTCGCTCGAATTTTCCTGCGCGGCGCTGTCGTCGGGTGCGGTCGTCTCGGAAATCACCGTCTTCATTTATTTTGCCTTCGCCTGCGTTATCGGAAGAAAAATAAAATTCGATTTCCGTATTTTTTCATCCGACGTTAAAGCCCCGCTCAAAGAGATACTTGCAGTATGTATACCGTCAGCTCTCAGCTATTATCTCCGCTCGGCCATAGTCGCCGCGGAAAACCTCCTTATACCTCACGGCCTCAACGCTTTTTCCTCTTCCTCTTCAGTCGGTCTTTCACAGTACGGCGCTGTGAAAGGTATGGCTCTGCCGGTCATTTCTTTCCCTTCCTCCCTGATCGCTCCGCTCGGAGTATTGCTGATCCCGGAAATTTCCCGCGCGGCTTGCGAAAAAAACCGTTTCCGTATCTCGAACCTCGCTTCGCGCTCGCTCAAATGCGTTATCGCTTATTCGATCTTTATCACGTTCAGCTTCTTCTTTTTCGGACCCGATTTGGGTACGCTGCTTTATAATAACGATATCTCCGGAGACTACATAAAGATCCTCGCCCCCTGCGCCCCCCTCATATACCTCGATTTTATCACCGACTGCCTTCTGAAAGGTCTCGGCGAACAGATAAACTCACTGAAATACAACACCGCCGAAGCGGTCTACAGAGTGGTGCTCGTTTTCTTTCTCGTTCCGCGCTTCGGTATCGCGGCTTACTTTTTCATAATAATTTCAGGCTCGCTCCTGAACGTTTTTCTCAGTATGCGCCGCCTTATAACGATAACGGATATACCCGTAAATCCGCTCAGGGATATCGTTTTTCCCGCCGTTATCGCTTTTTTGCCGAACTATGCCGCCTATACGGTTTTAAACCTGCTGCGTACCGGCTCCGCGCCGCTGCTCATCTTTGTCCCGATCCTGTCGTCAGCTTTCGTTTTTCTCCTCATCTACGCAAAATACGCCCGCAAAGCTCTCGCCGTTTCGGTATCGGCAACGACAAAAACGCCGCTGTCAAATCGAAATTGACAACGGCGCTTTATTTTTTCCGTACTCGCGGCAAATCATTTCACCGCTTCGAGCAGTTCTTTCGTTTTATCCGTCTCTTCCCACTTTACTTTCAGATCTTCTCTTCCCATGTGGCCGTAACTTGCAAGACTTCTGTATATCGGTCTGCGAAGCTCCAGTTTGTCTATTATCGCGGAAGGTCTGAAATCAAACACCTTTTTCAACGCCTCTGCAAGCTTTTCGTCGCTCACCTTTCCCGTTCCGAACGTATCGACGAACACAGAGACCGGGTGCGCGACTCCGATCGCATAGGCGAGCTCGACCTCGCATTTATCGGCAAGGTGAGCCGCAACGACGTTTTTCGCGGCGTATCTCGCCATATAAGCGGCACTCCTGTCGACTTTCGTCGGGTCTTTTCCCGAAAACGCGCCGCCGCCGTGCCTTGAATATCCGCCGTAAGTGTCGACTATGATCTTTCTTCCCGTAAGTCCGCTGTCTCCCTGCGGTCCGCCCACGACGAATCTCCCCGTCGGGTTTATGAAAAATTTAGTTTTTTCGTCGATAAACTCACCCGGTATTACCGCGTAAGCAACTTTTTCGAGTATATCTTCTCTGAGACGCTCAATATCGACGTCAGCCGAATGCTGCGCCGAAATAACGACCGTGTCGACCCTCACAGGTCTTCCGTCTTCGTATTCGACCGTCGCCTGCGTTTTTCCGTCCGGCTTCAAATACGGCAGTTCTCCGCTCTTCCTGACCTCCGCCAGCCTTTTAGCGAGACGGTGTGCGAGAGATATCGGAAGCGGCATAAGCTCCGGCGTTTCGTTGCAAGCGTAGCCGAACATCATTCCCTGATCTCCGGCACCGTTTTTATCGTATCTGTCGGTATCGTTTTCGGATTTCGCTTCAAGCGACCGGTCGACCCCGAGCGCTATATCCGCCGACTGCTCGTCGATCGAAGTTATTATGGCACAGGATTCTCCGTCAAAACCTTCTCCTTCGGTATATCCTATGTCCTTTATGACTCCTCTCGCGATCTTCGGTATATCTATATAGCAACTCGTCGTTATTTCACCCATTATAAATACCATTCCGGTCGTCGCCGTGGCTTCACATGCTACTCTCGCATCAGGATCCTTCGCAAGTATGGCGTCAAGGACCGCATCCGAAATCTGATCGCATACTTTGTCAGGATGACCTTCGGTGACCGACTCCGACGTAAAAAAGTATTTCATAACAATTCTCCTCTTTTTTTAAAAGCAATACTCGGCTTTTCTCCTGGTATTATACTATTTCGCCGTATTATTTGTCAACCGTCCCGTTATTGTAGTTCCATTATTCTTTCAGTTATGCTATAATGGTATCACAGACTCGTATTTTGGAGGGATAATATGCTTAAAGAGATTCTGGGTACCGCCGGGACCGGCAAAACTTATACCGTTCGCAACATGATCTTAAACAAAGCTTCGGACGGTAAAAAATGTATGCTGATAGTTCCGGAGCAGTATTCATACGAAAGCGAAAAAGCGCTTCAGTCCGTTTTGGGTCCCTCTCTTTCAAAATACGTCGAGATACTCAGCTTCAAACGGCTGTCGAACAATATCCTTTCTTCTTTCCCGGGATATCAAAATCAGCAGCTCGATCAAAGCGGTAAGCTGCTCGCCATGAGCGTCGCGCTGCTCCAGCTTTCCGATTCTCTCTCATTCTATTCCTCAAAAATACATAACGGCTCTTTCGCCTTCGAACTCGTCTCGGTATCGGACGAGCTCAAAAACGCGGGCGTTTCGCCAGACGAACTGAGGTCTCTTTCCGAACAGACCTCTATGAGATCGATGAGAGATAAATTCTCGGAACTCGCGCTTATTTCCGATTGCTTCAACTCGATAGTCGCGGAAACCGGCTTCGATCCCTCCGACGAAATATTGAGAGCCTGCAAAATACTCGATTCACACCCCGATTATTTTTGCGGCGTCAACGTTTTTATCGATTCCTTCTCCGGTTTTACCTTCGCGGAATCGCTGATGACGGAACGTATACTCGCTTCCGCGGATTCGGTCACCGCCGCTTTCGAATGTGAATCCCTGAACGACGGCAAAAATTCGATTTTCGCAGAACCTTCCCGATCAGCCGCGCACCTTGTATCGATCTGCAAAAGACTTTCCGTTCCCGCAGCGGTACCGACCGTTCTCAAAGAACAAAAACGCTTTCACTGCGAAGATCTCGCTTTCCTCGAAAAAAACGTTATGCGTATGAGGCCCTGCAAGTTTCAGAAAACTCTGCCTCAAAGCTCGATCTCGATACATAATTGCCCGAATATTTATTCGGAAGCCGAATTTATTTGCGAAAATATCATCGACCTCGTCAGAAACAAGGGCCTGAGGTACCGCGATATCGCCGTTATCTCAAGAGCTCACGAAACTTATGCAGACCCTCTTTTCACCGCTTTCGAAAAATACGGTATACCCTTCTTCGACGACCGGCGTATACCTGCGGCTTCAAAACCCCTCTTCTCTTTGATACTGTCCGCCGCGCAGATCGTTTGCTTCGGTTTCAATACCGAATCGGTACTGCGCCTCATAAAGACCGGATTCTTCGACTTTTCAGACTCGGATATTGGCGAACTCGAAAATTATTGCTATATCTGGAATATAGACGGCAAAGCGTGGCTCTCGCCTTTTTCGGGTAATCCGAAGGGCTTCGAGGTCATGTCCGAAAAAGATTCCGAAAACCTCGAAAAACTCAACGGTATGCGGAAAAAGATCGTTGCGCCGCTATACGATTTCAAAAACGCAGTTACCGGCGGCAACGGAGAAACTTTCGCCGCGGGAATATATAACTATCTCGAAAGGATCGGCGCGAAAAACTCCTGCGTAAAGCTCATGGAGACTTTTTCGGGTATGGGCGAACGCAAGCTTGCCGACGAGTTCCCCGCGGTATGGGATATCGCCGTCCGCGCCCTCGATCAGTTCGCCTTCGCTCTGAAAAACGTATCGGCTCCGCCCGACAAAATGTATGAGCTCTTATACAGCGTTATCGCTCACCTCGATATCGCCGATATACCGCATTACGTCGACGAGATCGTCTGCGGTTCCGCGGACAGGATACGCCCCGGCGAGATCAAAGCCGCTTTCGTTATCGGTCTCAACGAAGGCGTTTTTCCTCCGAAACAATCCGATTCCGGTGTGTTCTCGGGCGTCGACCGCGACTTTCTCGTCCAGCACGGCTTTCAGATAACTCCGAGCGCTCAGCAAAAAATGCAGACCGAACGCTTCTACCTTTACAAAGCGCTGACTATACCTTCGGATCTTCTTTATCTCAGCTTTTCAAAATACGATATCGACGGCTCGGTATTACGCCCTTCGTTCATTATCGACGAGATCTGCCGCTGTTTTCCGAACCTTGAACCGTCAGAGTTCGTCAAGGATCCGGAAAACTCGATATGTAACGACAAGACCGCGTTTTATCTCTATTCTTCGATCCGTAACTCAAAAACCGAGCTTGCCGCTTCGTTGAAAGAGTATCTTATGAATACGGATTTCCGCAGCCGCGTGATATCTTTTTCATACGACAACGATCCCGCCGCTTTCGAGCTGAAAGACCCTTCCGTCCCGAAAGCTCTTATCGGACGCAAACTTTATCTCTCGCCCTCGAACATCGATCGTTTCCACGAATGTAAATTCCGTTATTTTTGTCAGGATATGATGAAAATACGTACGCTGAACAAAGCCGATATGTCCTACCTCGAGATCGGTAAGCTGATACATTTTTACCTCGAAACGCTGCTGAAAAAATACGGCGTCGAAGAACTTATCTCGCTCGAAAGCTCCGTTATCGCCGCCGATATCGAACGGCTCTCAGAAGAATATTTCAACTCGAAAATGGGCGGCGATTTCAACAAGTCGGAGCGGTTCAAATATTTCTATAACAATATCTCCGATACCGTCTTCAACATCATCTCCAGACTCATCGCGGAATTTTCACAGTGTAAATTCATACCCGTCGATTTCGAGCTGACTATCGGAGATTCTTCAAACGACGTACCGTCGATAAAACTGTTTGCAAAAGACGGTACTCCCGTGATCGTCAAAGGTACCGTTGACAGAGTCGACGTCTTCGAACAGAACGGCGACAAATACGTCCGTATCGTTGACTATAAATCCGGTGCGAAAAAGTTTTCGCTCGAAGACGTGTATTACGGCCTGAACCTGCAGATGCTAGTCTATATGTTCTCGATCTGCGAGACCTCGAACCCGAAATATAAAAACTCAAAACCCGCCGGTATCCTCTATATGCCGTCGGTCAATCCTTCCGCCGTCGTTTCAAGAACTTCTGCGGACGGCGAAATCGAAAAAGGAAAAATAACCGCATACAAAATGAGCGGACTCGTGCTCAACGACGACACGATCTTCGAAGCGATGGAAAAAGACGTCGCCGGAAAATTTATCCCGGTCAGCAAAACAAAATCCGGCGATATTGCCAAAACTTCTTCCGTCGCGGACAAGACTGAATTCGAATTGCTGAAAAAATGGATCAAAAAACTGTTGGCCGCTATGGCGGACAGCGTTCTCGACGGAAAAATAAACGCGATACCCTCGGGAAAAACCGATATCTGCAAATATTGCGACTACAAAGCGATCTGCCGTAAACCGCCGAAATCAGCCCCGGACGACTCCGAAACAACAGACGAAAAGGTGAAAAAAGAAAACTTTTTCGAATTGATAAACGCTAAATTAAACGGCGACGAAATTCAAAAAACGGAAGGAGACTGCGAAAATGGATACGAAAAAATGGACTGATTCCCAAAAAGCCGCTATAACGGTAAACGGCGGCTCCATAACCGTAAGCGCTTCCGCCGGAAGCGGCAAATCTTCCGCTCTCGTTCAGCGTATCATCTCAAAAATCACCGACCCGTACGATCCCGTCCCGATCGACAGATTTTTGATAATGACTTTCTCCAACGCCGCCGCAAACGATATAAAATTCAAAATCAGAAAAGCCGTTTCCGATATCGTCGCCGTCTCGCCGGAAAATAACTTCCTCGCCTCTCAGCTCATCGCTCTCGACAACGCTGAGATTTGTACCGTGCACTCGTTCTGTCTTGAGCTTATACGCTCGAATTTCGAAAAACTGAACCTTAATCCGGATTTCAGAGTGATCGACGACAAAGAGCTTTCTCTGCTGATGGATACCGCCGCCTCGGAGGTGCTCGAAAGCTATTATGCAAGATCTTCCCCCGCCTTTCTTTCTCTATGCGGAATGCTCTCGAATTTTCGCGACGACAAAAACTTTGTTGAGATCATCTTCAAGTTATATGAATTCGTACGCGCCCGCCCGTTTTATAATCTTTGGATCCAGGAGATCATCTCCTTCTACGACGAAAAAATACCTTTCGAAAAAAGCGTTTGGGGCGACTGCCTTTTCAATTATTTCACCTCAACTCTGAAAACCGCTCTCGCAAAACTCGATACCGCTTTCGATGAACTCAAAGACTGCGACCCGAAACTCTCCGACATCTTCGCACCCAGATTCTCTTATTTGAAAGATTCCGCCGAAAAGTGCCTCGGTTTCTGCCGCGACAAAAACTGGGACGGACTCTATTGCGAGATAAACTCCGTAGTTTTTAAGAATCTGGAAAAAACGACGAAATTCGACAAAGAAAAAACCGATACCCTTAAATCGATACGGGAAGGTTTGAAAAAAATATTCGGCGATCTGAAAGAAACAGCCGTATGCGATTCATCGGCTTATACCGCCGATATAAAAGAACTGCGCCCGATAATAGAAGAACTTTTCTCGATCGTCTCCGATTTCGACGGTAAATTGGCGCAAATGAAATCGGATCGCGGCGTTATCGATTTTTCGGATATGGAACATTATACCCTCCGGCTTCTGTTCGATTGCTCGGTACCTTATCCTTTCCCGAAATCTTCTATCGCTTACGAGCTCGAAGACCGGTTCGACGAGATTTTGATCGACGAGTTTCAGGATACTAACGCCGCTCAGGATAAAATCTTTTCCGCTCTCTCGAAAAACGGCGAAAATATCTTCACAGTCGGAGACGTCAAACAAAGTATCTACCGCTTCCGCCAGGCGATGCCGGAAATATTCTTGAACAGACTCAACTCCTCAAACCCGCTCGCCGCTGACGGCGAAACTCAAAAATTCCCGGTCAAAATAGTATTCGGCGAAAATTTCAGAAGCAGATCCGAGATCCTGTATTTCACGAATTATATCTTCTCCCAGCTTATGAGTCCGGAGCTCGGCGAAATAAAATATGACAGTTCCGAACGTCTGATACCCTTCGCGAAATTCCCCGAGGAAGGACTTAAAGGCGTCGAACTGAAAATCATCGAAACCTCTCAAACTGCGGATAAAGGTACCCGGATCGAAGCCGCGGAAATCGCAAAAACCATACGCGGACTTATCGATTCTTCCGCCGAAATTTATGACGACGGACAACTGCGTCCCGTTCGCCCGGGCGATTTCGCGATCCTTCTGCGCTCCACCAAAAACAAACTCGAAATATATTCGGACGAGCTCTCGAAATTCGGGCTTTCGGTCTCGTGTATCGGGCCGGATGACAGCAGCTTTCTTTTGTCTCCGGAAGTTTCGGCGGTAGTATCGATGCTGAAAATAATGGTGAATCCCGTTTCAGATACAGACCTCGCCGCAGTACTGCTTTCGGAAATATTCTCGTTTTCTCCGGACGACCTCGCACGTATACGCCTTTTCGACCGCTCTTTGCCTTTGTTTTCTTCTCTTAAAGAACTCGCAGCGGAAAATAAAGAGCCGTTTTGCTCCGCTTATCGCGATATAACTTATCTCAGGACTCTCAAATCTTCTATGCCCTGCGGCGCCTTTATCCGCAAATTCTACGACTATACCTCCTATTTCGCGTTCGTCTCGGGAAACGATCCCTCCGGCGTCAGGACCGCAAACCTCAACCTGCTCATAAAATACGCCGAGGATTATGACTCCCACAGTATCCACGGCCTCGAAGGCTTCGTCAGATACGTAAACAAGCTCTCGGAAACCGGCAGAGATTTCTCCCCTTCATCGATCCAAAACGGCGGCGACTGCGTCAAACTCATGAGTATCCACTCTTCAAAAGGACTCGAATTTCCGGTGGTGTTTCTGTCAGATTGCTGCAAAAAATTCAATATGCAGGACCTCAACCGTAAAACTCTTATTCACCCGAACCTCGGTTTTTCATGCGTGAGAACGGCTTCAGATCCCTCCTTCTCTTTTTCGACTCTGCCGCACGAAGTTTTAAAACTGCAGCTCAGGTCTTCCATGCTTTCGGAAGAGATGCGCGTGCTCTACGTCGCTCTCACAAGAGCAAAATCAAAGCTTTATATCACCGCTCACCTGAAAAATCCCGAGTCGAAACTGAAAGCTCTCGACAGCGAACTTACCGAGGAGCCGGAAATCTCTCCATACCGTGTCAGAAAATGCGGCAGTTTCTTTGACTGGATCGTTTCCGCCGCCCTAAAACACCCCTGCGGCGCACCTCTCAAAAAACTCGCTCAGTCCGCTTCGGATCATTCAAATACCGACACGCTTTCTTCCGAGTTCACAGTCGATATCGTAAAATCAGAAAACGTTTACGAAAAACCGGACGGCGACAGTACCGCCTCTCCGCCCGCGCCGCCAGAACTTACGGAAAAAATCAACCCCCTCGCTTCATTCTCTTATCCGTTTGAAAGTTCTCTCAAAATCCCGTCAAAAAGAACGGTATCGGAATATAATTCTTCTCTGTCCGACTCGGAAAACTTCCTGTTTGCGTCCGTACCTTCGTTTTTGAAGGACAATTCTCTCTCTCCCGCGCAGATCGGCTCGA
>JAGAEK010000119.1 GCA_017828835.1 Oscillospiraceae bacterium
AAAGGAAGAGAATTGATGAGAAAATATATGTTTTTATAGCCGTTTTCGGAAATATCCTCGTGAATGAGTTCCGGCGGCTGGCAAACTATGGTCCCGGGCACGAAATCATAAGGGATCTTGTTTGTGATGTTTTGTCCCTCTCCGTAATAATAATAGGTAACTTCCCAGGTATTATGTTTGTGTTTTTTGAATACGTAAGTCAAAGAGTCCTGACTTCCTATACTTATAAGTTCCGTCATGATCCGCAACATCTCCTTTTCGAACATTATAACACAAAAAAGTGCTTTTGTCTATCTTTTTATTTTTATTGTGCATTTACTTTTCAATAAGCATGTATTATAGTGATATCGTGAGGAGGCATCTTAAAATGAAAGTTCGTATGGGACTTTACGAAAAAGCAATGCCGGAAAGTTTTTCTTTTATTGAAAAACTGACACTTACAAAGCGTGTCGGTTTTGATTATATGGAGATAAGTATCGACGAAACGGAGAAGAAACTTGCAAGGATATACGACTCTGTGCTGTCGGACGAGATAGCCGCGGCGGTCAGGGGAACGGGTGTTCCGATAAAGACGATGTGTCTGTCGGGCCACAGAAAATATCCGCTCGGAGGAGAAGATCCGCGCTCGCTTGAAATAATGGAAAAAGCGATCGAATTTGCGGGAAAGCTCGGGATAAGGATCATACAGCTCGCCGGGTATGACGTCTACTATGAAAAATCTGACGAAAACACTGTTTCGAGATTTGCTGAGAATTTGAAAAAAAGTGTCGAACTTGCGGCGGCGGCGGGAGTAATGCTCGGATTTGAAACGATGGAAACGCCGTTTATGAATACCGTCGAAAAGGCGATGAAATATGTCAGACTTATCGATTCTCCGTATCTGACGGTATATCCGGATCTCGGGAACGTCAGAAACGCGACCGAAGATTATATCGGCGATATAAAAAGCGGCAAAGGAAGTATTTGTGCCGCGCACTTGAAAGAAACGAAGCCGGGCGTTTTCAGAGATCTTGAATACGGACAAGGCAGAGTCGATTTTGACGGATGTATAAAAGAACTTCTGGGTCAGGGCGTCGGGATGTACACTTGTGAATTCTGGTATGACGGAAAAACGGATCCGGAAGAATATGTAAGGAGAAATAAAGCTTATGTCGACAAAATATTTGCTCGGTATAGATAACGGAGGAACCAATATAAAGGCGGCGCTCTTTGATATGTCAGGCAGGCAGGTCGCCTGCAAAAGCGCAAACACGCCGCTCGTAACACCGCAAGAAGGATATACGCAAAGAAGTATGGAAGAGCTGATGAACGTCAATTATCAGCTTATCGCGGAACTTGTGAAGGAATACGGCGGCGATATTGCGGCTGTCGGACTTTGCGGCCACGGAAAAGGACTTTATCTGCTCGGTAAAAACCGCGAGATAATATACGACGGTATCGGCTCGACGGACAGAAGAGCGCAGAAATACGAAATAATGTGGAGAAACGACGGGACAGAGCAGAAAGCTTATGAGAAGACGGCGCAGAAAATAATGGCTTGTCATCCCGCGACGCTGCTGAAATGGCTCAAGGAGAACGATATCAGAGTATACGAAAAAGTCGGATACGTTCTGTCGGTCAAGGATTACGTCAAATACCGTCTTACGGGCGAGATCACGACCGATTATACCGACGCTTCGGGTTCGGGAATATTGAACCTCAGAACGAGAAATTACGACAAAGATCTGCTTTCGCTTTTCGATATACCGGAAATGGAGAATAACCTTCCGCCGATAATACAGTCGAGCGAGATATGCGGAAAGATCAACAGAGAAAGTGCCGAGAAGACCGGACTCAAAGAGGGTACGCCGGTCGTCGGAGGAATGTTCGATATCGATGCGTGTGCCGTGGCGTCCGGAGCGAGCAGCGAGGGAGATACCTGCATAATTGCGGGAACGTGGAGCATAAACGAATGTATTTCTTCAAAAATCGCAGACGATCATTCGGTTGCGATGAACTCGGTGTTTTGTGATCCGAAATATTACCTTGCGGAAGAGAGCAGCGCGACGTCGGTCGGAAATCTCGAATGGTTCAAGAAAATATTGCGGCTTCCGAATTACAGGTGTTTCGAGGAAACGGTCGCGCAAATGAGAGCGGACGAATGCAATATATATTATCTGCCGTTTTTGTTTGCATCGAATGAAAATCCGCTTGCGAAGGGTGCGCTTATAGGACTCGGAGCGCATCACGAATACACCGATATCATAAGAGCTGTTTATGAGGGCGTTGCATTTTCGCATCTGACCCATATGAAGGCGCTTACGAAAACGCTGATACATCCGAAAAAAGCGAAGCTTGCCGGAGGGGTCGTCAATTCCGACGGCTGGATACACGTTTTTGCCGACGTTTTGGGTATTGAACTTGAAGTTACGGAAAATATCGAGATAGGAACGAAGGGAGCCGCTATGGCGGCGGGTATCGGAGCGGGTCTGTTCGGAAATTACGGCGAGGCAACGGCGGCTTTTGTGAAAACGGGAAAAACGGTCGCGCCCGATCCGGAAAACGTTAAGATATATAAAGAAAAATATGAAAAATACAGACAGATAGTCGAAGCGCTCGATAAAATTTGGTAGAAATTTAAGGACAGGTGGATAAAGATGCTTGACGAATTGAAAAAAGAGGTTTTGGATGCGAATCTTGCGCTTGTGAAACACGGAGTCGTGCTTTTCACTTGGGGAAACGTGAGCGCAAGAGACAAAGAGACCGGACTTGTTGTTATAAAGCCGAGCGGCGTACCTTATGAAACGATGAAAGCACAGCAGATGGTCATTACCGATATCGACGGGAATATAGTTGAAGGAGAGCTTTCTCCGTCGACCGATCTGCCGACGCATCTTGAGATATATAAAGCGGACGACTCGGTCCGCGGGGTCGCGCATACGCATTCGACCTATGCGACGGCTTTTGCGCAGGCGGGACGTTCTATACCGTGTTACGGAACGACGCACGCGGACTATTTTTACGGAGCGATACCATGTGCGAGAGCTCTTACAGAGCAGGAAGTAAACGGGAAATATGAGGAAAACACGGGAAAAGTTATAAGAGAGACGTTCGTAGGTAAATCGTTTGAGTCGATGCCGGGAGCTCTCGTCAAAAATCACGGAGTGTTTTCATGGGGAAAGAGCGCGGACAACGCGGTACATAACGCCGTTGTTATCGAAGAAGCGGCGAAAATGGCGATCTTTTCGGAGATACTCAATCCGAAACTGGAGCAGGTACCGCAATATCTTTTGGATAAACATTATCTCAGAAAACACGGTAAAAACGCCTATTACGGTCAGAAGAAATAAAAAACGAGGAGTTTGTTATGTCAAACGAGAAGCTTATCCGGGCAACGTTAAAAGAAAATAACGGTATCTTCAGAATGCTGCCGAATTTCACTCCGCGTCAGTTTTCATCGCCCGGAAGGCGGCTGCGTCTTCATCCTGATGATTATTACGCTTTGGGAGTCGCTCGCGGAGCGATAAAAGAGAGATGGTTTTCGTCGATAATCCGTTGCAAGAACGGACCCTTGGCTTCGGAGGACGAAGGACTTTCGTACGTTCTCGGAAAAGACGGGAAATTCACGCTTAAAGAAGCGGTCGAAATACTCGGACCGGAACTGCTGGGTGACGGGCTTTATAAAAAATACGGAACCTGGCCGATGTACAGCAAGTTTTTTGACTATGATAAACCTCTGTTCCACCATCTCCACCCCGATTTTGACGCGGCTGCGAGAGTGGGAGCGCTCGGAAAGCCGGAGGCTTATTTCTATC
The DNA here is from genome assembly GCA_017828835.1 of Oscillospiraceae bacterium. Lineage (GTDB taxonomy): Bacteria > Bacillota > Clostridia > Oscillospirales > Ruminococcaceae > RGIG8367. The sequence goes on from JAGAEK010000119.1 coordinate 3,795, forward strand.
CCGAGCAATACAACAACTATCCGGGGAGTTTTCCGCATACGTTTTTCGGATTTGATCCGGGAGTTACGAAACAGGAAGTCAGAGAACGGCTCAAGCGTTACGAAGACGGAGACAACAGGATAACGGAGCTGTCCAGAGCATATAGGATAAGGCTCGGTACGGGTTGGTATACGCCGCCCGGAGTCATACACGCGCCGGGTTCTTATTTGACATACGAGCCGCAATGGAACTCGGATTTAAACAGTGTTTTTGAAAATGTCGCGTCGGGCGAAGTTTACGGCAGAGAATTTCTCGAGGAGAACTGTCCCGATGACAAAAAAGGAGATATCGATTATCTGATATCGCTTTTGGATTGGGAAAAGAACACCGATCCGGATTATATGAAGCATTATTTCCGCCCGCCGGTCGAATATATAAAGACCGAGGACTTCAAAGAAGAATGGATCACCTACGGAAACGACTATATCGCGGCAAAACGGCTTACGGTCTACCCCGGGAAAAAAGCGACGGTGAAGGACGCGACGCCTTACGGATGCATAGTGATACAGGGCTTCGGAAAGTTCGGCGGCTATATTGCTCACGAGGCGGGGATGCTGAGATTCGGCGCACCTTCGCAGGACGAATATTTTGTGGCTTTTTCTGCGGCAAACCAAGGGATTGCGATCGAAAACCTCTCACAGACCGAACCGCTTGTGATCCTGAAGCATTTTCCGAAAACTTCGGAAACACCTTAATTTTGTCTATCGATCGGAGAATACCCCATCCGATTTGTGGAAATAAAATAAAGAGACTTTTTGGAAGGAAAGTGATTTTTATGAAAAAAATATTGGCAATTGTATTGGCTGCACTGATGCTTGCGGCTGTATTTTCCGGATGCGGAAAAGATCCCGGAACAAGCTCAGGCGGCAATACGCAAAACTCAGAAGCAGGCCCGTCAAAATGGCCGTCCGGATATTATTTCAATGAGACCGATTTCCAAGGTCAAGAACTTTATCTTTGGAACTTAGGAAATGCTGACGGTGAGGTGGCTAAAGAATTTATGGAAGCTACCGGCGTAACGATTAAGGCTTCCACAACAGAATATCGTAAACCCGAAACGATGGTTGCGGCTATTCTTGCCGGTAAAGGTGCGGATCTTATTTCCATAGACAATACGGTATTCCCTGCGTTTGCTATTAGGAAAATACTTATCCCGGTGACTGACGTTATTAATATTTTTGACCCTAACGTTGTAAATCAGGATCATGTCGTTAAAGATCTTTGCGACTATTTCTCCTATAACGGCGAATGCTATGGCTTTAACTTTTCAAGATTTCCGATGGCGTCTTCTTATATAATTTATAGAAGAAGCATGATCGAAGAAGCCGGACTTGACGATCCTTACGAGGTATGGCAAAGAGGAGAATGGAGCTACGACAAATTCAAGGAATATTGCGCTGAACTTTCTTACGACTCTAATGACGACGGCGTAAACGATGTTTTTGGCTGCGCAGGCGCAATCGACATTAATACGTTGGGATCGGTCGGCGAAAATCCGTATGCTGTTCGTTGGGATGAGGAAGGCAGACCGCGTTTTGCTCTCACAGATCCCGACCTTAGCGAATGCTTGCAATTTATCAACGATATGAGAATCGACAATACTTACCTTTGGAGTAACGATTCAAACGATTTGATCTATAAAAAGGCAGCAATGTTCTGGCATATACCCGCATGGCATTCCGTTCATATTCTTGAATCTGTTCCCGTTGAAGATATCGGCTGGGTACAAATTCCTTATGCGACCTCAAACACAAGCAAGTTAGTTAAAAACCTTATTCATTCCGGAGCTATTGCGGTTCCCTCGTCTGCAACAGGAAGAGAAGCTCTCGTTGCAGAATGGATCAAATATAATTACTGCATCGATCGTGCGGATACGGATTATGAAGCACAAAAGCAGAAAATCATAGATGATACTTACGGCGGAAGCGAAGAATGGTTTAATTTCGCTATGACGGAAGCATCTAAAAACGTTTATTTGGACAGCTACAGCTTCGGTGCTCTGGAGACTTTGATGCAGCCTGTTTTCTGGTCTACGGAAGGTTCGGCTCTTTCAAGAGCTCAATCTGTTGCTTATGCGGCACAACAGGAAATTGACGAGGTATTCTACGGAGAATAATACAAAACAGCTTCAGTTATAATAATGCATATGCCGGTTCCGAAGACTTATAAGCGTTTTCGGAACCGACAAATCGCGATTAATTACCGAGGTAGACTTGAGATTGCCGAAAATGGGTCGACTGTTTTCGGCAATCTTTGAAACGGAGGAAAAAATAGCAATGAAAAAATTGGCAGCACTTTTGCTGAGCATAGTTATGATGTTTGGGTTGTTTGCCTGCGGCGGAGATCCCGGAAAATCATCACAGGAATCATCAGAGCAGTCATCAAAATCACAATCAGGTTGGGTAACACCGTCATCAAGACCGGACAAGCAGAAGGAGGAAGAAAAGATGGACAATTACGCGTCTGACAATGCGGCAAAATCAAGTATTTCAAATATGAACCTCGAAGGTTCTTTTTACGACATATTCAAGGAATATGAAAACAACTGGATAAAGCACGCGTTCGATATAAATCCCGAGCTTTGGGAAGTTTATAAGGATGCCGATAAATATGACAAAAACCATGTGCTGTGTTTTTGGTTTTCCGAGTTTGTCGGAAAGCTTTTGGTCGGAACGGTCGACGCCTACAGAGTAAGCGGCGACGAGGAGACGGGAGCACTTGTTAAAGATATAATAGCTCATTTGAAAGAAATCCAACGTGAAAACGGATACGTCGGACCGTTCCCCGCGAACTACAGCCTTCCTTATGCGTCCGATCCCTGGGGCCACTATTTTATAATAGTCGGTCTTTGCGATTGGTATGATCTGACCGGCGACGAAGAAGCGCTGCAAATTGCGAAAGGTGCGGCGGAATTCCTTTATAACAGTTATTATGACGTTGTTAACGGTAGATTTTACACAATGCTCACCGACGCGTTCAACGTGAGTATCGCGCACGGATTTACTTTGATATATGAAAAAACGCAGGATATGCGTTTTTATGAAGCGGCAAAGCAAATGGTAACAAAAGCGTGGACATTTGGAGGAAATTGGTATCAGAATGCGCTCAACGGAAAAGAGTATTATGAAACTTCCAATAAATGCTGGGAGTGTCTGCATTCGGTCATGGCTCTGGGAGAGATGTACCGCATAACCGGAGACGAAGACTACTACAAAGCGCTCGATCAGATATGGTGGAGTATCGTTAACA
>JAGAEK010000120.1 GCA_017828835.1 Oscillospiraceae bacterium
CCGCATCACCTGAGATCGCTCCCGTATTTTCATCTCCGATAACATCCACTATTGCATAACAACCTGTTACGGTATCGGCTTTGCCGGCTATACCGCCGATATATCTTTTACCCGTGACCTTGCCTTTTGCGTAACTCTGGTGAATGGAAGATTCGCTTTTGCCGGCTATACCGCCGACAAAATCTCCGCCTGTGCTTTCCGTATCGGCGTAGTTCTGACATTCATAGATCGTGCCTATTTCCGAAAGTCCGGCAATACCGCCCGCGCAATCCTTTTTCCCGGTTACTTCTCCTTCGTTTATGCACCTTTTAAGAATCGCCTTTGTTCTGTATGTAAAATTCAGCGAATCGGGTTTTTTAATATCGTCCTCCGGGTCTTTCGCGTATTCTATTGCCATAGCCCCCGCTATGCCGCCGACGCTTCTGTCCGCGCTGACATTACCGTAATTATGACACTCCTCAGCCTTGCCTTGCTTCGTATTATCCATGTCTTCATCCGAAACGTCAAGAAATATATCCGAAGCATTTTTTGTTCCGCTTTGAAGGTTTTCAAATTCACCGATCAGTAAATTCATTACGAGATTAAACTGATTACCGACAGAACGAAGATCGTTTACGACGGTATTTCTTTCTTTTGAAACGGATTTTTTTAATTTATTCAATTCATCCGATATATCCGAAAGAGAATTAAACAGACCGTCGCTTGCCGTTTTGAAATCATCGCCGAGCTTTACAAATTCCGCCGGCTTTTCATCGGAAAGGTCCGTGACGATATCTTTTATATCTCCCGTTGCCGCTGCAATATCCCCGCAAGCGTAGGACGCTGATTTGAGACTCTTTTTCAAATTCTCATTCGCGGTTTGAAATTCTTCGCTTAAGCTTTCGGATTTATTATATATGCCTTCCGCGGATTCGCTTATTTTTTCCAATCCGCGGCTTAAAAGATACAACCCGTCTCCCAGGTTTTGCAGAGCAGACTTCATATTTCTCGCGGCAGACCCGAATTTTGAGAGATCTGTTTCGGAGTTGTTTTTTATATCATCGAGATTTGTAACGATCTGTTGTAAAGATGATATTTCGGTATCTGCATTTTCTTTTATTGTTTTTATACTTTCGGCTATTTGCTTTAATGCGCTTTCTGAATTCGCGGGACCGGATCTTAAAGCGGATTCTATTGCTTCAAGCGACGCTTTGATAGTTTGTTTGGAGGTTATTATGTCTTTCAGGGAATTCTGAAGCTCCGAAACCGAATTGCGCGCCTGCGTTTCATTATTGAATTTTATCGCGTCATCCAGATCGCCGCATGCTTTGTCTGCTTTTGATAAAGATTTTTTAATGCTGTCTGCCGACCTCGAAATATCCCTTAACGCGGATTTTATCAGTTCATGCTCATCACTAAGATCGGGGAGATCCGTTTCAAGATCATCAATAGACTTTATTGTTTCATCAACAGCCGCCGCCAGATCGTCAAAAGAATTTGTCAGACTTTCAAAAACAGGCGCAAGCTTATCAAACGAATTTGACAAAATTGCCGATTGAGCGTTTATTTCACCGATATTATCATCTATAAAGCCGGTGCCTTGGTTCATCATTATTTCAGCGTTATCCCGCGCGTTTTTTGAATACTCGGAAATATCCGACAAATGCTTTTCGGTATCTGTTCCCAAATTATCGGTGTCGGTTAAAAACCGATTTACCATTGTGTTGAGATCGTTAAGCTCCTTGCGAATGTTTTTAAGACCGCCTTCGGAAACATTCAGCAAAACATAAGGTTCAAGCTGCCCCACAATACCGCCGACATCTTTTCTGCCCTGAACAGATCCGTAATTTCTGCAGCCCAGCATATAACCGGATTGTCTGCCGGCAATACCGCCTATGTTGTAGCCTATATGCCGATAACCGACGCCGGAATTGTTGACGCATCCCTGAATAATGCCTGAAGAATACCCGACAATACCGCCCGTATCACTATTACCCAAGATGGTTTCTTCCTCGCTTTCTTCGGCTTTGTTTTTGTAGTTTTCAATTATTGCTCCCGTATCCGCGTCAATATCGGAAATATCTTTTTTCTTTTCCTCATAAACAGTATTGACTGCCGCGTTATTGGTGCAGTTTTGTATAAACCCGCTGTTTTTCCCCGCGATACCGCCGGTGGAATTTTCCCCGATAATACTTCCGCCTACTATACCTGAAATAATTTGCCCGTCTTCGGCGTTATTGCCGGCTATACCGCCGATAACATCCTGACCTTTGACCGTTCCGTCAAAGCCGCACATTTCAAGAACGCCGTGATTTTCGCCGACGATACCGCCGACAAAACACTTTGAGCCGTTCGGCGCGAATTCGGCTTTAACATTTAAATTTGTGATTTTTCCTTCAGGCTGAATATAACGGAATATTCCGATATAGGACCCGCTTTTGTGAAATTTGATACCCGAGATCATATAGCCGTTTCCGTTGAAAGTTCCTCCGAATGTCGGAACCGGTGAAAAATCTGCGCCTTTAAAATCTATATCGCAAGTTAAATTCACGGTTTTCCCCTGCGACCAGGTATCGAGCGTGCAGTTTTTCGAAAATTCGATAAAATCTTTTTTGCTTGAAATATCAATTGTGTTCTGAACGGCAAACACAGGCGGGATGACCGTAAATAATAAAGTGAAGATCATCACCGCGCCGAGCATTGCGGCAACTTCTTTATTCTTCATCCGTATCGCCTCCCGATTTTATGTGTTCTCTTATATCCTTTAAGTTGAAAGATGTTTTTTCTATTATCTTATCGCCGAGGAGCAGAAGCTGGGGCAGGATCCCCATAACCAGAACGATCGAGATGACCGTTCCTCTGCCGAGCGCGGTCCCTATCGAGGAAATGGCGGGATCCGATGAAAGCAGCCCGATGACAAAACCGGCTGACGCTAAAATCGTTCCGGAAGTAAAGACTGTCGGAAAAGCTAAATTAAGCGAATTAACTATGGCGCGGATCTTGTTCATTTTCCGCCTTAACTCGGTGTATCTGTTTGTTATTACGATAGCGTAATCTATGTTTGCGCCCATTTGAATCGAACTTGTCACAAGATAACTCATAAAGAAAATGGGGCTGCCCAGAACAGTCGGGAAAGAGAAGTTTATCCATATACTGCCTTGAATTACCAGGATCAGTATGATGGGTATCCCGGCGGATTGAAATGTAAAAAACAAAACGGCAAGCACAAATAAAACAGAAAGGATATTTATTACCGTATTATCTCTCACAAAAGCGGTCGAAAGGTCATAGTCGCTTGTTGAATTACCCACAAGCAAAACGTTATCCCCGTAATATTTTTTTGCGGTATCTCTGACAACATTCAGAAACTCAAAAGTTTCCTCGCTTTCTTCGGGGATATTGAGTTTCATTACCAGTCGGGAATAATTCTCGCTTCCAAGCTGCTTTTTACCGTCTGTCAGTTTGTCATGAAGATCATTGATTTTATTTTCCGTTTCTTCATCAAGAGAGACGTATCCGTCATCAACCATTTCAAAAACAAAATCAAACAAATCGAGGAGCGCGATCCTGTATGTATCTATACCGCCGATTATTCTTCCGTAATTCTTGTTTTCCGCCGCGTATGCGGAATAAAGAAGACGCACTGTTTCGATATCCATGTCCGTAAGCTCTGAAAATTCACGGGGAGAGAGTTTATCTCCGACCGAATAACCGTCAACGGCTTCCACCGAGGCAAGCCCCGTTACTTCATCGACCTCTTTGCGGCTTTCAAGTTCTTTTTTCAGATTTTGTTCGTTCTCGTAATTACCGGAAGGCACGACAACGGCAAGCAGATTAGGTTTGCTGAAAGTATTCTTTATCATCTCATCGGCGATCTGCGATTCGTTCTTTTTTATGGTGGTCAGATTCGTAGAACTGAACGCATAAGGGCAGTGGTTCGAAAGGAAAAACGCAATAATGATCATGACCGCGAAAACACCGGGAGCGATAAATCTTGCTTTAACGACAAATTTATTCCATGCGGTGATCCGGGGGATGAAACTCTTGTGATGCGTTTTGTCTATCAAAGGTGAAAACGACAGCAGCAGTCCGGGCATAAGGGTAAAAACGACCAATATACTGATAATGATCGCCTTGATAAGAACAATACTCATATCAAAACCTATCTTAAACTGCATAAAACTCATTGCGAGAAGTCCCGAAAGCGTAGTCAGACAGCTGCCCGATATTTCGGGAATGGCTTTACAAAGCGCGGTTACCACCGCTTCTCTCGGCTCTTTTGTTTCTCTTTCCTCGGTATATCTGTGACAAAGTATTATGGCGTAATCAATAGCAAGCGCAAGCTGCAAAACGACCGCGATTGAATTGGATATAAATGAGATGGTACCGAACATATAGTTAGTACCTTTATTAAGGATCGCCGCCGTTCCGAATGTTATGATCAATACCGGTATTTCCATATAAGTTTTTGAAGAAGTCAGCAAAACAAGAAGAATTATTATGCATGAAATGACCATGACGGTGTTGACTTCATCCGCGAGCCTTTTCTGACTGACATCGCCGATATCGGCAGATATATATGTATCATAATCGTTGATTCGTTTTTTTAATTCATCAAAAGCGTTTATTGTTACTTCATCATTTGCGTCGCCTTCAAAGGTCACCGAAAACAGCGCCGAACCGTTTGCAAAATGCTCATCGCTGTTATCAAACGCGATTTCCTTTACCCCGTTTATCTTTTCCGATTCCTCACATAACCTTTCCGCGTCCCGATAACTTATGTTGTCTATCATTATTTCCGCCGTTGCGTAAGTAACAAACTCCTTTTCCATAAGGGTAAGACCCTTCCTTGTTTCTGTTTCCTCAGACAAATAATCGGTTATTGTATTATTGATCGATACCCAATTCACAGAAAAGAAGCTGAATATAATAAGTAATATATACGCCAAATAAAAGCCTTTTCGCCTATCAACGATAAAAGCCGCGATTTTTTCTATTGGAGTAGTCTTTCCGTGACGCTCCGCCATAAAAATTGCCTCCGATCTATACGGAATTCCGTTTTTAAGCAGTTTATCATAATTGTTTATGTTCCTTTTGATTATCATTAAATTATATATGATTATCAAATTCAATAAAACGGTCAATTAGATATGTTTTATGTAAAAAACGGACAAAACGGCATAATTTGACGGTCAAATGTCCGTAATTGTCCGTTGATTTTTTGCCGGACAAGTGTATAATAAATAAAGAAGGTGAAATATATGAAACATGAAATAACGAGTATGAATACAAAGAAAACGCTTTCGGCTTCATTGAAAAAACTTATGGAGCATAAAAAACTGTCTAAAATCAGCGTCAGCGAAATAATTACCGATTGCGGGGTAAACAGAAAAACTTTTTACTATCATTTTCAGGATATATACGCGCTTTTAAAATGGACCCTTGAGCAGGAAACCGTCGAAATACTTAAAAACTATGACTTGCTTCAAAATCCCGAAGAAGCGTTGGTTTTTGTGACCGATTATGTTGATGATAATATCCATATCCTTAATTGCGCCTTTGATTCAATGGGCAGGGAAGGAATGAAACGTTTCTTTTACGACGATTTTTATAACGTGGTCCTTTCTATAATGGAAGGGTTGGAGAAGGAGCAAAATATAGTCTTGGCAGACAGTTTTAAAGAATATATGGTCAATTTTTATACCGAGGCGTTGTCCGGTATGCTGATAGATTATTTTCAGCATAGAGACGAGCGAAACCGTAACGAGCTTATAAAAAACACTTTGTTTATTCTTAAAACCTCGATACCGCATATTATTGAAGTGTATGGAGCAAACAGAGGCGTATCGGGCTTTTGATATCTAAAAAAACATATAAAATCAAAATTCAGGCAGAGCGTTTCCGCTCTGCCTGAAAATATTATTTACTATATGGGAAGCAATTTAATTAAAATCAGCGCAGCAACTCGGAAAAATCTGCGATTTTTCCGAAAGAGTCGACGCAACAGAGCAGACG
>JAGAEK010000121.1 GCA_017828835.1 Oscillospiraceae bacterium
GCCGTATTTTTTGAGGAGGGAGATCAGATTGTTGATCTTGTTGATGAATTCCTGATCCGGATCGCGCTGGAACGGGAAGATCTCGCTCTTGACAAGCGACATAAAAAACGTTTCATATCCCGAGCCGTCTAAGGTGGGGAATAAAAGATTGGCACCCAATCTAGAGAGATATTCTACATGCTCTTCGGTGATCTCGGTGTTGCGGAAGTTCTCATAAGGGTTCCAATAGAAACCGAGACCTTGACCGCGGGTACGGAAATCCCAGGTCTTGATTATGTTCAAGTCGGAGGACTCGGAATACATCACGAAATCTTCGAATTCATATTCGCCGAAAAGTACGCCTCTGCCGTTCGAGCCGGCAATGATGATATTGTTTCCGTCTTTGACTACGTGAGAAACGTCGTCTTTGGCGCTGTATTTCAAAGTAACTATGTTGTTTTTCTCAAACAGCGCCTTTTGTTCGTCCGAGGTACCGTTGAGGGCGAGGATTATCTGCTTATCGCCGACCGTTTCCGAGTTTACCGTGTCGATAGCTATTCCGGCTTTTGCAAAGAAACGGACAAGCACCTCCGCTGCGGTGTTTACAACAACGTCGTTGGTTTGGTAGATAACTATCTTATAGTCCGAGGTTATACCAAGTTTTTCGAGTCCCGCAAGTATCTGCGAGGATTCAAATTCAGCCGCTGAATTAAAAGTTTTGTCAGTAAAAGTGTACATAACGTCAGTCGATTTGACTTTCTCTCCTTCCTGAGGAACTTCCGTTCCGGATGATTGTTCTGAATTTAAGTTTTCGCTTTTCGAAGTATCGGGTTCGGAAGACGAAGAATTATTGTCGCCGCACCCGACGATCCCGAGCAGCATGAAAACGCAAATCAATAGAGACAATATGCGTAAAAATAATTTTTTCATAGCCGTTGGAGTCCTTTCTTAAATAAATTTATAACGTAATAAATGGTAAGTTGATAGTAACATATCTGATAGAAACTGTCAATGGGTTTTTAAATATTGGACGAAATATTCAATATAACGGAAGCAGTACTCAAATGAACCGAAATAGGGCAACGACATTTCCGAGAATTGAAAGGGAAGAAGTAATGATCGGAGAGCAAGTGACGTTAAGCCTGATCGAGCGGTTTGTGATGGGTTACCCCTGTGTCTGACAATTCGTTCACCGGATATATTTTTGCTGTTGATTTGTCCATTTTCACTGCCTCCAACCAAATAGTTTTTAAAAAAAAGTGCCGAAAGGCCTTTCGGACAATACGGCACTTGTTTTAACGATCAGTGTTCTATTCCCGCCTCTGTGAGCTGTTCATTGAGGGAAACGAGCTTTGCGTTAGTTTTGTTTATCAGATCTTTAACTTCCGCCTCACGGAACGAAGCCGTTACGAAGTAGGTGGGCGCTTGAGTGAGAGGATCGGAGAGCTGATTGTTCAGGAAAACGAGCAGCTCGGATTGAAGCTTATAATCGTCGAGAAGAGTGTTGTTATAGCGCTCTAAAAGCTTTGAATAATCCTCTCCGCGGGCTTTCTGGCTTTCAATACTGGAAAGATACGCGTTGGCACGCATAAGGTGTACTCTCTGCTGAGCGACGTAAGCGGCAAACTGCGCGGTGGCGTAGTTCATTTCCGCGTATTCATAGCAGGACGGACGAACGATACCGACGTCGGCATCCTGATAATAAGCATATCTCACGTACTGATTTCTCGGAGCTGCAAACATTGCCTGTTTTGCAAGAGTTGCGGCTTCTGAGAGGAGGTCCGCGAAGGCCGCGTAATCTTTGATATAATCTCCGCTGAGGCCGGAATAGTAAGAGAAGTTCATAACGTTTTTATCGAGGACCTGAGGATAGCTCAGTATGTCGCCGATGTTGAATATGCTCTTGCTTCCGCCCATAGGATGGGTGAACGTCGCATATTTATCCCAAACCTTCATTGCTTCTTCGGTTTTGAGCGCGCTCTGATACATAAACTCGCCGGCTTCGGTTCCGAACTGGACTTTCATTATATATTTAACGTATTCATCCGCGTCGAGCGAGGTGTCGGACCAGAAGCTGCGCATCGTGAGCGCAGTGACGGAGTTGTTGCTCGGGGTGGGACCGGTCGACTCGATCGACGAGGTGAATTCCCAAGTGTTCATTTGTTTGAGCTGTTTTGCAACGCTGAAAGGATAGCAGAAGCCTTGAGGCATACATTCGCTGCGGCAGATGATGGTTCCGTTGTAAAGCGGGATGTTTTTGTCTTTCGAGGCCTTGAGAACTCTTTTAACGTTATCGTTGAGAGGCGAATCGGCGGTTTTTTTGGTTATGATAACGTCGTGGTCGGTACCTGTCCAGCAGCCCCAGAGCGCGTCGTAGTGGCTGTTATCGATAAGCTGCTGCAGTTCGAAGCCGGAATGGTGGATGTTCGGCCAGAAAACGACCTCGAAATCCGTGTCTACGGTATCGGCGGCGTCCGCAAGTATCGTGACCATCTTCGAAACGTTTTCCCAGGCGAGTCCGCCGGTAGTTGTTGAGGATACGGCTTTTTTGCAGTTTTCACAGAGACTTACGTCGCAGAAATAAGCGTTGCAGTCGATGTTGTAGAGGATGATACCTTTGCAGTCGGGGAACGCTTTGATGAATTTCACCATCATTTCCTCGTAATATTTCTGAACGGTCTCGTTATTGACGCAAAGGGTCTGGACCTCGTTTCCGTAAAGCAAAGCGGTTCCCGTCGTGCCTTCGGGATATTGAGAGAGGTCTCCGCCCATATTACCGATAAGGCCGGGCTCGGTTATCCAATGATAATAGTCGATACCGTATTTTGTGAGGATAGAGATCAGTTTGTTGACCTTGTTGATGAAATCCTGATCGGGATCGCGCTGGAACGGGAAGATCTCGCTCTTCACGACCGTCATAAAGAAACATTCATATCCGGAACCGTCGAAGCAGGGGAAGAAAAGATTAACGCCCAGTCTCGAGAGGTATTCTATACGCTCTTCGGTGATATCGGTGTTGCGGAAGTTCTCATAAGGATTCCAATAGAATCCGAGACTTTGACCGCGGGTACGGAAATCCCAGGTCTTGATTATGTTCAAGTCGGAGGACTCGGAATACATCACGAAATCTTCGAATTCGTAAGCGCCGAAAAGTACGCCTCTGCCGTTCGATCCGGCAATGATAATATTGTTACCGTCTTTGACTACGTGGGAAACGTCGTCTTTGGCGCTGTATTTCAAAGTAACTATGTCGTTTTTCTCAAACAGCGCCTTTTGTTCGTCCGAGGTACCGTTGAGGGCGAGGATAATTTGCTTGTCGCCTACGGTCTCGGAGTTTACGGTATCAATGGAGATACCGGCTTTTGCAAAGAAACGTACAAGCACCTCCGCCGCAGTGTTTACAACAACGTCGTTGGTCTGATAAATCACGATCTTATAGTCCGAGGTTATACCGAGTTTTTCGAGGCCCGCAATTATCTGCGAAGATTCAAAATCGGCCGCGGAATTAAAAGTTTTGTCGGTGAAAGTGTACATAACGTCAGTCGATTTGACTTTCTCTCCTTCCTGAGGAACTTCCGTTCCGGATGATTGTTCTGAGTTGGAGTTTTCGCTTTTCGAAGTATCGGGTTCGGAAGACGAAGAATTATTGTCGCCGCACCCGACGATCCCGAGCAGCATGAAAACGCAAATCAATAAAGACAATATGCGCAAAAACGATTTTTTCATAGCCTTTGGAGTCCTTTCTTAAATAAAATTATAACGTAAGGAGTAGTAAATTGATAGTAACATATCTGATAGAAACTGTCAATGGGTTTTTAAATATTGGATGAAATACTCAATATAACGGAAGCAGTACTCAAATGAACCGAAATAGGGCAACGACTTTTCCGAGAATTGAAAGGGAAGAAGTAATGATCGGAGAGTAATCGTCGTTTTCAGGCTGAAGGCGAAAATGTCCGTTTTCTCGAAAGAAGCGTTTGACAGTAGCTTCGCCGTCGATCATGGCGACGGCGATCTCGCCGTTTTGTACGGTCTGAGCGCGTTTGACGATCACGGTATCGCCGTCGAATATACCGGCGTTTATCATACTGTCGCCTTTGATTTTCAGTGCGAACAGTTCGTCCTGAGAACCGAGCGAACGGCTCACGGGTATATAATCGGTGATATTTTCGACTGCAAGTATCGGGCTGCCGGCGGCGACGGAACCGACGAGAGCGACAGGAGTGAACGAGCAATCGACGTTAAGCCGGATCGAGCGGTTTGTGCCTTTGGTACGGGTTATAAACCCGGCGTCCGACAATTCGTTCAACCGTTTTTGCACGGTAGAAGTAGAGGGTATCGACAAAGCGAGACCGATTTCCCGGACCGACGGTGAATAGCCGTTTGAAATAGAATCGGAAAGAAATTTGAGTATTCTCTCCGCATCGTGAGAAAGAGTCATAAACGTTACCTCCCATTCTACTTTGAGTATATCATAAAATCGAAAAAATACAAATGTTCTTTTTTGGAAAAATTGACAGACAGGAATTAAAATAGTATAATCAAAACGATGTGCGGGTATGGCGGAACTGGCAGACGCGCCAGACTTAGGATCTGGTGTCACCGACGTGCAGGTTCAAGTCCTGTTACCCGCACCAAACAGTACAAATCCGAACCCTAAGCCGATTGGTGAAGGGTTCGGATTTGTCGTTTATTTCGAATATCCGAATTTCAATTCCAAGCAAGACAAACAAAAAATGAAAA
>JAGAEK010000122.1 GCA_017828835.1 Oscillospiraceae bacterium
GAAGACTCTTCGACTTGCGAGGATTCTTCTACTTGCGAAGACTCTTCTACTTGCGAGGATTCTTCTACTTGTGAAGACTCTTCTACCTGCGAAGATTCTTCGACTTGTGAAGACTCTTCGACTTGCGAGGATTCTTCTACTTGCGAAGACTCTTCTACTTGTGAAGACTCTTCTACTTGCGAGGATTCTTCGACTTGTGAAGACTCTTCTACTTGCGAAGACTCTTCGACTTGTGAAGACTCTTCTACTTGCGAGGATTCTTCGATTTGCGAAGACTCTTCTACTTGTGAAGACTCTTCGGAATTTTGCGAAGGTTCTTCAATTGAAACCGGTATAGCATCACCGTAACCGAAAGGATCTTCTTCGGTCGGCTTTGCGCAGAGGGATTCGGGCATGTTGTCGTAGACCGGGATCAAAAACGTAAATTCAGTATCGAGCAGGTGGGATTTATAAGCGGCTTTTATTACGCTTGCTTCGGAAGTCGGACCGTAAATACATCCCATATATTGATGAGTCGCAACTTTGGATGCGCCGTTTGCAACGTTGAATTTTTGCAGGTAAGCAGTGTTCTGATTGCGGTTTATATAACCGGAGCCGAGGAAAATAGCGCCGCCGACAAGGGCGTCATAAATGTTGTCCCAGGGGAGAAGGTAAGCGGTCGGCGAGGTTTTCATCGCATATTTCGCACCGTTTTGGAGTGCGGTATATTCCGAAGTCGTATAAGCGCCGATGTTATAGAAGTTATAATATCCCTCGAATCCCTCGACGGTACCCGACGTCAGGGTCGTTCCGGAGGAGCCGTTCTCCATTTTGACTCTCGAGGCGAGGTGATAAGGACTTACACCGGAGATGACGGCGGCTTCCATAAATGTTTCGGCATATGAATATTCGGTTTCGTTCACGGTATAGGTAGTGCCGTCCATATAAGTACCGGCGAGTATTTTCTGAATTCCCTCTATTGAATAATTGTTGAGCGTTTCGTCATAAGATTGCTCGAGAAATTGGAAAATATATGTACTTGAAAGAAAGTTTCGCGGATCGAGATAATACCTTATCAGTGATTTCGAGGCGGAGACCCATTTTGTGGTATCGTGGATGATTTGGTTCCCGTTTTCGTCGACGTCGGTCGTATCGATCCAACATTCGGGACTTGTGATCTCGCAGACGTTGATACCGGGAGAAAATTCCGTATTCAAAACGTAGTTCCAGTCAAGGTTGGTTTTCACTGATTTAAATATCCAATTCGGGTAAATTGCGTGAAGGATCCTGAGTGAGGTACGGTAACTTTCGGGGAATCCTTGAGATTCGAGGTATTCCTCAAATTCGGGATCATCGGAGATGTCGATGATATCAATGTACTGAGCTTTAATGTATCCGGTGGAGGTGCGGCCCTCGCGGACGAAGCTGATGTTATACCAAAGGTCCTGATATCTGTCAGGTTCGGAGCCGATGATCTGAACCGCCCATCCGCTCGGAAGAGAAAATAGTTTTCCGTATTCTGTTCCGGGACCGGAGCGTATATTAACGTTTGACGAGGTGTTGATTATTCCATACTCTTCATTTTCTTGGGAAAAACCGCAGATAGTAAAAACAGGCGCCATCAATACAAGCGCAAGCATTATAGAAAGAATGCGCACAAGATGTCGAGTGATTTTTTTCTCGTATTTTTCGGACATTGAAAACTCTCCTATGTAAAATTATCTGCCAAAATATTACAAAATAAATACAAAAAATTAAATATACATAACAATAATAGCATAAAGATTAAAAAATGTCAACATATTATTAAAAAATATAAAAATTTACAAATCAGAAAAAACTCCCCTATGTCAATTATGTAAAAAAACACAGGGGAGTCAAAGTTATTCAGTTAAAATAATTACGATCAAAGAGCTTGCAGACCGTATTTTCCTTCAAGCTTCATAGCTTCGTCGAAGGGGAGAGCTCCGTCGATCGCGTTTTTGCTGAGCAAATTGCAAGCGGCGGTACAGCCTGCAACGTGAAGTGCTTTTTCGACGTCAAAGCCCTTGTAGATCGAATAGAGCATACCGGCGCAGAAAGCGTCTCCGGCGCCGACCGTACCCTTGATCTCGGGACGGGGAACGTCGACGGATCCGACGGCGTAGAACTTGCCGGCTCTGTCCATACACCAGCAGCCCTCGGGAGCGTGTATCGCGACGATATCCTTAACGCCTTTTTCAAAGAATATCGAGCAGATTTTTTTGAGATTTTCGGTTATGATCTTTTTGTTTGCGTCACGTGCGGGAATTCCTGCGATCTCGGCTGATTCGACCTCGTTAAGTATGGCATAGTTGCAATATTTGAGGCTCGGGGTCACGATCCTTGAAAAACGGTCGCCTGCTTCGCTGACGACGTCCATAGAGGTACGGATACCTTTTGACTGCGCAGTCGCAAGAGCACGGGCGAGAACGGTACCGTATTCGGGATCGGGCTCATCGAATTTGTCGAGAAGAAGGGCGTAGCCCATATGAAGCATATCGACGTCGAGGTTGTCGAAATCGATATCGGAGATATCAAAAAATGCATTTGCACCGCGGGCATGGAAAAACGTGCGGGTACCGCTTATCGTAGACATGACGTCGGTGAAAGAAGTCGGGACGCCGGGAGTTTTTATAACTCTGTCGGAGTTGACTCCGAAGCTTTCGAGAAGATCGATGAGATAGGTTCCGTAATCGTCGTCACCGACTCTTCCGATAGCCTTAAGAGGTACGGATTTATCGTTGAGTTTCGCAATATCGATTATTGTGTTCGGAACGCATCCGCCGCAGCATTTTGATATGTCGCGGATATTAGTGAGCATTCCGACTTCGGGGTAGGTGTCGATGATCTTAACGGAGTCGACGAGAAGATTACCGGCGATAGCTATACCTTTGTTCATTTTAAAATCCTCCAACCTATTAAAATTTATAAAGTTTCATAAAATTCAACGCATGCTTTTACGTCGTCCTTATCAAGTCCGCAATACTCGGAAAGGAAGGCCGCGGCGCCCGTTGTTTTGATTTTTTCCTGAAGGACCGGAGCCGTTTTGTCGGTCTCACAGTCGAATTTAAGAGCGGCGGCTACGGCGTTGAGAATGTCGCCGTAGGGAGCTCCGACTGATTTGCAGCGGTTGATCGCGCCTATGAAGCGGTCAAGCGGCATAAGCTTTCTCATGGGATCCTGACCTACGCGTACGACGAGATCGCCGAGAGCTTTGTTTGCAAAGCGGTGGAGAAGGTCGTTGACGTTGTCGTTCAGAGCGTTGACGTCCTGGTTGTAATATTTTGCGATCGCGGCGGCGGTCGCGGTCATAGCACGTTGAGCGCGTGCAAATATATCTTTGTCGGCGATAGCCTCGTAGATATATTTATAACCTTTGAGATAGCCGAAATACGCGGTGATCGCGTGCCCCATATTATGTATGTAAAGTTTGCGCTCCTCATAGAACGCGAAAGGAGAGAACGGGATCATATATTTAACGTAAGGGATTTCGCCTTTGAAGCCGTCTTTATTGACGGGGAGTTCACAGAAAGGTTCAACGGCGATTTTCGTAATATCACCCGCCTGCATTTCCGGGGTGAGGGCGGGCACCATTCTCCCTATGACCGTTTCGACAAGTCCGGTGTTGTTGAGAAGATCGATCTCGGAGCCTGAAAAATGAGGTTCAAGCAATCCTCTGAGATATTTTGCGGCGTCCATCAGATTTTCGCAGATAAGTATATTGAGGGGGGGAGCGCCGGCGGCGGCTCTTTTCTTTATACCTTCGGCAATATTTCCGGCGACGAAACGCAATACGTTCGCGCCGAGAGAAGTCGCCATAAATTCACACGTTGCGATTTCGTCGACAACGGCCTCTGCGATCCTTCCGTCGACAGCGCGTACGTTGTCGATAATTACTTCTTTCGTACCGTTTTCGGAAACGATCAGCTGAGTATATTGACGTTTTGAGTTGAGTGCGTTCACTATATCCATATTTACGTCAATAAAAACAACCTCGTAGCCGGAATCGTGGAGGACCTGTCCGATAAAACCTCTTCCGATATTGCCGGCTCCGTACATTACCGCTTTTTTCATTTTGGGAAACCTCTTTTCAAATATTTAAAAATTAAAATAAGCCGCTTATATTTTACAGTAGAAAATATTCGATTTCAACAGATATTTTCGGAAAGATATCAAAAACTCCCGAAACGCGTTGAAAAATCAATTAAGAACGGTCGGTATGACAATGACCGGAGGTTCAGATATGACATATTCTGGCTGAGAAGATTCGTCGGAAGATGATTCTTCAAAATCGATTTGTGATTCTTCAGAAGAAGATTCGTATTGGGAGTTCTCGTCTTGCGACTCTTCGGGGTAAGATTCCTCGGGTTGAGAACTTTCGCTGTTGTCGATCGAGTGCAGGCTGCAATAATCAGGGAGGTTTGAAGGAGAATAGTAACCGATCCTTGTTTTCGTACAATTTTCGGTCGCAAGATCTCCGGTCTCTTCACAGAATTCAAGAGTAAGCACGTTCGGATTGAGCTCGAAATCTTTTATTTCGAGATTTTTGTGTATATCCTCCATAACGTTTTTCCAGATTATGGGAGAAGAATATTTTATATAATCTACGGATTCGAGCAAATCGTATCCGTAATACACTGCGCCTACGTAATAAGGGGTGAGTCCGACGAAAAGCAGGTCATAGTTTTCGGAAGAGGTACCGGTCTTTCCGACTACAGGCATATCGCTGCTGAGTTTTCCGGCGGTTCCGGAGCCGAACGATGCGTTTACGACGTTCCACATGAGGCGGTTTATTATAGTGGCGTTTTCGGACGATATGACCTGTTCCGGGGAATAATCTTTTTCAAGGACGAGATTTCCGAGAAAATCATAGACCTTCGTATAAGAATGCGGTGCGTGATATACTCCGCCGTTTCCGAATATCTGATAAGCGGAGGCAAGTTCGAGCAAGGTAGCGCCGTAAGTAAAAGAACCGAGCGACATAGGGGCGATATTTATATCTGATTCCACAAGCGTTGTGAAATGCAGCTTTTGTGTCAGGAAATTATAGCATCGCTGAGGAGTGAGCGCGTCGACAAGCCGTACGGGGATTGTGTTTGCGGAGATTGCAAGCGCGCGTTCGACGGTTAATAGACCCCGATATCCTTTATAGTAATTGACAGGGAAATCCGAGCCCTTCCATCCGTCCTGTCCTTTTTTATATACGGGAGCGTCTTCAAAGATCGTGGAATAGGTTATAAGGTTGTTTTCAAAAGCGAGAGCATACGCGGATATCGGTTTGATAGTTGAGCCGATATGCCTTTTCGCCATGGTTGCACGGTTGAAAACTCTGTTTCCTTCTTTTTCTCCGCGTCCTCCGACGATAGCTTTGATAGCGCCGTCGTAATCGAGGATTACCATTGCCGATTGAGGTTTTGTTTCATTTCTGACTGCGGGGAATGTGTTGTCGTCGAGATATTTTGATTCGATATGATCCTGCATATCGACGTCGACCGTCGTGAATATTCTCAGACCGCCGTTTTCGATCAAATTTATTGCCTGAGCTTTCGTATATCCGTATTCTGCGCAAAGATCGTCTCTTACTTCATTTATAACGGTGTCGATGAACCAGCTCTGATAAGGACTGGTTTTTTCATCGACGATTTTGTTTTGGAGAGGAACGATTACTTCCGCGGCCGCCTCGTCGTATTCTTCCTGAGTTATCCATTCAAGTTCGAGCATTGTGTTGAGGACGTAAAGACGGCGGGAATAGTTGTTTTCTATTGTCTTTTCGCTTGCGAGATGGAATTTCGAAGGGTTTTGAGTAATCGCAACGAGAGAAGCGCATTCTCCCAATGAAAGCTCGCTCACTTCTTTATCAAAATAATAAAGCGCGGCGGCCTGAACGCCGTTCGTGTTGTTTCCGAGAGGTATAACGTTGAGATAAACTTCGAGGATCTCGTTTTTAGTATAATTCTTTTCAAGTGTCAGCGCACGCAGTATCTCGCGGATCTTGCGGTCGACTCTGACGGCTTTGTCGTTGGTAACGTTTTTGATGAGCTGCTGAGTAATGGTGGAAGCGCCGCGCATACTGTCTCCGAGACAATATTTGATAAACGACCAGACGGTACTCTGCCAATCCACTCCCTGATGAGAATAAAAGCGTTTGTCTTCTCCGGCTACGGCGGCTTTGACAAGATAATCCGGCATATCTTCGATGTTGACCCATACTCTGTTTTCGTCGCCCTGCATACGGTGGATCTCGCTGTATTTGACGCCGTCCATCGTGATAATATCTTCGGTTGAATCGTTATCTTTATTTTCGGCGTAGATCATTGTTGTGTAGCTCAGTTCGAGATTTCTTATGTCGATCAGATCCGAGTCGTCTACCATATTAAAGACGTAGACGGCCATGACCGACGCGACGATGCATCCGGTTATTACGACGACTACCAATATCGATACTATAAGTCTTGCAATAGTTATGAAAAATCCGCCGAACGGTTTGAATATATCCGAAAGAGTGGAATTTCTGCGATTTTTGTAAGGCATTATATTTTTCTCCTTTCATGGATGGGAACAATTAGAAAGTATAAACTTAATAAGCGATGAAAAAATATTTAATATGTAACTTGATATCGTTTTAAAGATATTATACCACATATAAAACGAAATTTGTTAACGGATTTAAAAAAATTTAATTTGGGAGTGAAAAAATATAAAAAACAGTATAAAAAAGCTGTACGCGGCAATATTCGGAATAGCTTTTTCGTTTGTGAGCGCAGGGCTGGGAACGGGATTTTTCGGGGGAAATACGGATAGTAATAAGGAAAGCGTTGTTGAAGAAGGTTTTATTTTATCGGAAAGCGACGGAAAAGCGGCGGTATATTTTGAAGACGGAGCGGGTCCGATATGCGTTTTTGATGATATTCTGATCGAAGATATTTCGGAAGAAGAGGCGGAAAAATTAAGGCGCGGTATTTACGCGAAAAATTATATCGAACTCAACAGAGTGATAGAAGAATATAGAGGTCAGGCGTTGACAAATTGAGCAAAAATATATAAAATAAACTCTATAGTAAAGAAAGGACGGTAGAATATCATTGAAAAACACTGAGAAAACGATGGATAAGATCACGGCTTTGTGCAAAGGACGCGGATACGTATATCCCGGAAGCGAGATCTACGGAGGCCTTGCGAATACATGGGATTACGGTCCTCTCGGAGTCGAGTTTAAAAACAATATAAAAAAAGCATGGTGGAAGAAATTCGTTCAGGAAAACCCTTATAACGTGGGGCTGGATTCGGCGATACTCATGAACCCGCAGACGTGGGTGGCTTCGGGACACCTCGGCGGTTTTTCCGATCCGCTTATGGACTGTAAGGAGTGAAAGGAAAGGTTCCGCGCCGACAAGCTTATAGAGAACTGGTGTGCCGAAAACGGAGTACAGCTCGAAAAACCGATCGATGCATTTTCAC
>JAGAEK010000123.1 GCA_017828835.1 Oscillospiraceae bacterium
TCTTTTTCGAACTTCTTAGCGGTGCAGGGCATCACTGATACGACGAACATATCTTTCGGATCGACGCCGATCTTTTCGGCATAGAACGTTTTGAGTATAGCGCCGAACATTTCGTGCGGAGATTTGCAGGTCGACAAATGCGGGAGCAGATCGCCGTAGTTTATTTCGGCAAAATTGATCCAACCGGGAGAGCAGGAAGTGATCATCGGCAGAGTACCGCCGTTCTGAAGTCTTCCGAGCAGCTCGGTCGCCTCTTCCATAATGGTAAGGTCGGCGCTGTAGTTGGTGTCGAATACTTTCTTAAAGCCGAGGCGGCGAAGCGCGGCGACCATTTTACCCGTTACCGGTGTGCCGATCTTCATACCGAATTCCTCGCCGAGAGCGGCTCTGACCGCAGGAGCGGTCTGTACTACTACGTACTTGCCGGCTTTCATTGCTTCGTCCACTTTGCCTATTTCGGATTTCTCCATAAGAGCGCCGGTCGGGCAAACGCTTGTGCATTGACCGCAGAGTATGCAGGGAGCGTTTTCAAACGAACGGTTCTCGGCAGGAGCAACGATGGTGTTGAAACCGCGTTTTTCAAATCCGAGTACGGACAAACCGTGAGCGTTGCCGCATCTTTCTATGCAGCGTCCGCAAAGTATGCATTTTGAAGTATCACGTACGATAGAAGGAGTGAGCTGGTCGATCGTGGTGGGAGTTTTTGATCCCTGGAACATATCTTCACGAGCGCCGGTAACCCTGGCGGCGTAAAGCAGTTCACAATACTCATTCTTATCGCACTGCTGGCATTTCATTGAATGGTTGGAGAGAAGCAATTCGACCGAAGCACGTCTTGCGGCAACGGCTGCCGGAGAGGAGATGGTTATCTCCATGCCCTCGTTTACGGGATATACGCACGATGCGACGAGACCTCTCGCTCCCTTTACTTCAACGAGACATACACGGCAGGAACCTCTGGAACATTCGCCGTGGTTGTAAGCGCATAACGAGGGAATCTGATATCCGCATGCTTTCGCTGCTTCCAGGATGGTAAGTCCTTCTTCTACTTCATAGGGAATGCCTTCGATTTTTATATTTATCTTTGCCATAATCCATAATCCCCCTTAAACCTTTTCGATGGCCTTGAATTTGCAGGAAGACATGCACATGCCGCACTTGATACACTTAGACTGATCTATCGAGAAGGGTTCTTTGCCGACGACGCCCGTGATTGCTCCGACGGGGCACTGACGTGCGCAGAGACCGCACTTCTTACATTTGTCTGAGTCTATTGAATACTGCATGAGGTTCTTGCAAACCTTGGCGGGGCACTTTTTATCAACGATGTGGGCTATATATTCATCTCTGAACTGTGTGAGAGTCGAGGTGACGGGGTTGGAAGCCGTTTGACCGAGAGCGCAGAGAGAATTTGCTTTGATCGTTTTGCTGAGTTCTTCGAGCTCGTGAAGATCATCCATAGTGGCTTTACCGTCGGTGATCTTGGTTAACAGTTCAAGCATACGCTTTGTGCCGATACGGCAGGGAGAACATTTACCGCAGGATTCGTCGCAGATGAATTCCATATAGAATTTCGCAACGTCGACCATACAGTTGTCCTCGTCCATTACGATAGCGCCGCCTGATCCCATCATTGAGCCGCGTGCAACGAGGTTGTCGAAATCTATCTCGGCATCCAGGTCTTTTTCCGTCAGACATCCGCCGGAAGGACCGCCTGTCTGGATAGCTTTGAATTTCTTGCCGTTCTGGATACCGCCGCCGATCTCGTAAATGAGTTCGCGGAGAGTGGTTCCCATCGGAACCTCGACCAAACCGACGTTATTGACTTTACCGCCGAGTGCGAAAACTTTCGTACCTTTGGATCTTTCGGTACCGTATTCAACGAATTTCGCTGCGCCTTCACGGAGTATGTAAGGAACGGTCGCAAGCGTTTCGACGTTGTTGACTATCGTGGGCTTGCCCCAAAGACCTTTGACTGCCGGGAAAGGAGGACGCGGTCTCGGCATACCTCTCTTACCTTCTATCGAGTTAAGAAGAGCGGTTTCTTCGCCGCAGACGAATGCGCCGGCGCCGAGTCTGACGTGTGCACGGAAATTGAATCCGGTTCCGAGTATATTATCGCCCATAAGGCCGATCTCTTCGAGTTGTTTGATCGCGATGCCGAGTCTCTTGACTGCGACGGGGTATTCGGCTCTGACGTAGAAGTAGCCGTTTTGAGCGCCGATGGCGTAGCCGGCTATCATCATACCTTCGATGACCGCGTAGGGGTTGTCTTCAAGAACGGATCTGTCCATAAATGCGCCGGGGTCGCCCTCGTCGCCGTTGCAGACGACGTACTTGTCACCGTCGCCGTTCATGGCAAACATCCATTTTCTGCCGGTCGGGAAACCGGCGCCGCCGCGTCCGCGCAGACCGGAATCGAGAACTTCCTGAACAACGTCCTTACGTTCCATCTGAAGCGCTTTTGCGAGGCCTTTGAAAGCGCCCATACCGAGAGCTTCTTCAACGTTTTCAAGACCGATAACGCCCGCACCGTAAAGTGCGATCCTGCGTTGTTTTTTATAGAAACCGATATCTTCCTGTTTTCTTATTTTTTGTTTTGTTTCCGGATCCTCATAGAGGAGTCTTTCAACAACTTGTCCGCCGACGATATCTTTATCGAGTATCTCTTCGACGTCTTCGGCTTTCACGAGCCTGTAAAGCGTGTTGTCGGGGAAGACCTTTACGAACGGACCCTGCGAGCAAAGTCCGAAGCATCCGACGTTATTGACGCTCACTTTATCTTCGAGGTGTTTTTCGGCGATGAGATCTTTGAATCTCTTTTCGATGCCGAGTGCGTTAGAAGCGACACAAGCGGTGCCGCCGCAGAGCATTATTGCTTTTTTGCCGCCGGTACCGTCGTATTTCGCGGTAAGTTTTGCGGCGTTTTCGGCGTTAGCCTTTGCAAGATCTTCAAAATTTCTGATTTTCAACATGATCACTCTGCACCTCCCGCTTTACGATATTCGGCGATAATGCCGGGAATATCTTTCACATCCACTTTGGGGTAGACTTTGCCGTTGATTGTTACGGCGGGAGCGATACTGCAGGCGCCTATGCAGCGCAATGCGTCGATAGTGAACATACCGTCTTCGGTCGTACCACCGGGTTTGATGCCGAGTAATTCGGAAAACTTATCGATGACCCGCTGAGCACCTTTTACGTAGCAGGCGGTACCGAGGCAGCAACCGATTACATATTTTCCCTTCGGCTTGAGGGAGAAGAATGAGTAAAATGTGACAACTCCGTAGATCTCCGCAACGGAAATACCCGTTTTCGCGGAAACGATCTCCTGAACTTCCAGAGGAATATAACCGTATTCTTTCTGGATATCTTCGAGGATCATGATCAAAGGAGTCGGTTCGTCTGCATATCTGTCACAAATCTTGTTGATCTGTGCGACAGCAGCTTCACTTAATTTGAGCATAAAAGTCCTCCTCATATAGGTATTTATGTATTGTATATCAATACACCCAAAGAGTATTATATATAGAATAAGAAAATATGTCAAGACAAAAATCGATTTTCGGTGTTTCGATTTTTATCTTGACATACTGCCGGAAACGTTATTTTTGGGGATTCAGTCTTTCACCGACTGCACCGCCGGGGTGTATGACCGCAAACTGTTCGTTTTTGTAGTCGGTTTCTTCGATCAGCGCCGTTTGGAGAGCGTGGAAAATCACGCAAAGCGCCGTGGAAGAGGTGGTACCCTGGGAGTTATATTTGTCTGTTTCACGGTTTACGTACTGTTTCAGTACGACGTCAGCTTCCGTTGCAAGAGGAGATTCGAGATTTTCGGTCACGGAGATGATACTGACGCCTTTTTTCTTGCAGATATCGATAATGGGCAAGAGCTCTTTGGTTTTTCCTCCGCGTGAGGCAAAGATCATAACGTCGCCTGCTTTGAGAAAGCCCGTTGCTCCGTGTACCGCTTCGGCAGGAGAAATGAATCTTGCGGGACGCTCGATACAGCAGAGGAGATGCGCCATGTGTTGGCAGATGATCCCGGAATGTCCGCATCCGCAGGTCCCGATACGGGGCGCTGATTTGAGCAGATCAACTGCTTTTGAGAAAGCCTCGTCATCAAAATAGTTGAGCATTTCGGCGATACATTCTGATTCGATTCGGTAAGCTTGCTTTGCTGATTTCAGGGAAGAAAGTTTCATTTTAAACCATCCTTTTAAGTAAAAATACCAATTTTATTTTCGAAAATATTATATACTATCTGTTTTCCGAAAGCAATATTAAAATAAAATTCAGAAAATTTGTTGACTTTTTACCGTGATATAAAGTATTATATAAGAAAGCGTTCGGCAATGGAAGCGTTTGCCGAAAAATTATATCAATTATTTATTTGAAAGGATGTTATATAGAATGGAATTTAAAGTTTTTCAAAAGGAGCTTGAGCTTCAGTCGAGAGGATGGATCCCGACTTTTCATGATATTTCCAAAGAGGTGTTGGAAATAGTCGCTGCATCAGGAGTCAAAAACGGAACGTGTGCTATAGCTTCTCACCACACGACCTGCAGCGTAATGGTTCAGGAATGTTCTCATGATATAGACTCGTTTGATCTTGAGTATCTCCAGCACGATCTTTTGGATATTATGCGTAAGATCGCACCTGATTTTAAAGAGGAGCATCAGTATCGCCATCCCGGACCTATCCATGCACAGTTCGGACGCTACGTTGACGAACCGGGAGATTTCACGAGTATGAACACGGACGGACATCTTCGTTCCGTTTTCTTCGGCCGCAGCGAGACTATGACGATAAAGGACGGAAAGCTTGACGGCGGAGAGTTTGCTCATATTTATTTTGTCGACTGGGATCAGGTCAGAGCGCGCCACAGACAGGTCAATATTACGATAATGGGAACGACCGAAGACGTAGGAGACAGAAAATGGAACAACGGAGAGGTAATCGATACTCTTCATAAATTCACCGATGAGGAAAAAGCTTTTGACGTGCATTATACACTTCAGCAGCAGAGATAAAAGGAGAAGTGTGTAATGAAACCGAAGATCAGAACTCCTTATTTTGAAATAGGGACAAAGAACTACATATATGGCGATACTGTTTTGGAGTATGCGAAAGCAGCTGACAAAGCGGCGGAGAAATATGATATAGACGTTCTTTTTATATGTCCGGCGGTAGAGATAAGAAGAGTTGTTGAAAACACGAAACATCTGATAGTTCTTGCGCCGTATATGGACACGCTGCGTCCCGGACGCGGAATGGCGGACGTGCTTCCGGAGGGACTCAAAGCGGCGGGAGCGCAAGGTGTTGTGATAAACCACTGTGAGAAACCGATGAGTCTTCCTCAGATGAAGAAGACGATAGACCGCGCGAGAGAGCTTGATTTTCTTGTTTTTGCGTGTGCCGATACGATCGAAGAGGCGAAAGCGATAGCGCAGCTTCATCCCGATATAATAAATCCGGAGCCCTCGGCGATAATAGGCGGAGGCAACGGAGTCAGCCCGATGGATTACGTCAAGGATTCGATCAGGGTCATAAAAGAAATATATGACGACATCCTTGTCGAGCAGGCGGCGGGAATAACGAACGGTCAGCAGGTTTATGATTTTATCATGGCGGGATCGGAGGCTGCGGGAGCGGCTTCGGGAATAATGAACGCGAAAGATCCGATAGCTATGATAGATGAGATGATTGCGGCGACGAGAAGAGCTGCCGACGACCTGAAAAAATAATCGGAGGAATAGAAATGGTATACAGAGAAGCGTTTAAAGTTATGTCGAGAGACAAAGCGGTGTCTTTTCACGACGTAACTGATAAGACGAAGGAAATCGCGGCGAAATCCGGAATAAAGAACGGCATCGTCGTCGTGTATTCCCACCACACGACCTGCTCGGTAATAACGCAGGAATGTGCGTTTGATATGTCTATGACCGGTCTCGAAACGTTACAGCAGGATCTGGTCGAGGTGTTCGAAAACGTGATACCGACGTGCCGCAAGGAAGGGATGTATCTCCATCCCGGTCCGAAAGCGCTGAAATTTGCCGAGGAACACGACGAGGACGCGCGCGGATGCCATAACACGGACGCTCATCTTCGTTCGTCGATAATCGGAAGGAACGTTACGATAGTTATGGTCGACGGCGAGATGGATCTCGGAGAATTCGGACGTATCCATTTTATAGATTTTGACCAGACGAGAGCAAGACAGCGCACCGTTCAGGTAATGATCATAGGCGAATAATTTCGAAAATTGCATTGCGACATCCCGGAAATATATTTTCGGGATGTTTTTATATGCTGAAGTGAATAAACGGGATACAAAAATGAATAAAAATACAAAAGACGCGGTTAAGTATTGACAAAGGAAAATAGATGAGTATAATGTACGTATAAAAATTTTTACGAAAAGAGGATCTCTTATGAAAAAAGTATTGGCAGTCGCGCTTTGTCTCCTGATGATCGGAGCAATATGCTGTGTTGCGGGTTGCGGGAAGAAAGCAGACGACAACGTATTGACTATGGGTACCAACGTTGCCTTCCCTCCTTATGAGTATTACGAGGGCGGAAAGCCGGTAGGAATCGACGTTGAGATCGCTGAAAAGCTTGCTGAAAAACTCGGTATGACCTTGAAGGTCGAAGACATTGCGTTTAACGCTATCGTCGACGGAGTAAAGAGCGGTAAATATGATATCGGTATGGCCGGTATGACGGTAAGACCCGACAGACTTGAAAACGTAAACTTCAGCAACACTTATGCGAAGGGCGTTCAGGTCGTAATAGTAAAAAAGGATTCTGCGATCACCTCTGTTGACGACCTCGGAGCCGAGGGAGCGACTTATAAGATCGGCGTTCAGACCGCGACGACCGGTGATGCTTACGCGCAGGATGATTTCGGAAGCGACAGAGTTACCGGATACAATGCCGGAGCGGATGCCGTCGAGGCGCTCAAGACCGGAAAAGTTGATTGCGTAATCATAGACAACGAGCCCGCTAAAGCGTTTGTCAGAGCGAATGAAGGACTCAAGATCCTTGAAACGGCTTACGCAGACGAGGATTATGCGATCGCGGTAGCGAAAGAAAACACAGAGCTGCTTGAAAAGATCAACAAAGCTCTTAAAGAACTTACCGATGACGGAACTATTGCGCAAATCGTAGCAAAATATATTCCTGCCGAGGGCTGATCTTAAGGACCGATAAATAGCAAAAATTAAACGATGGGTCTTTTGGGTCCCATCGTTTAATATTATAAAGGTGATTTTGAGAGGAATTTTTCCGATGGATAAAATATCAGAATTGTTGAATTCGGTTTATACCTGGTTTTGTTCGACGGATCTGGCAAAACAGTTTAGCCTGAATTTCATTAAAGACAACAGATATCTTTATATAACAAAAGGTCTCGGTATTACGCTGACGATAACTTTGTTTTCGGCGTTGCTCGGATTGCTTTTGGGAATAGTGGCGGCGTCGGTCAGATCTACTTACGATCTGAATAAAGATATGATGTCGAGGAAAAAGAATATAGGGTATTACGTATTCAGCGCTGCCAATCAGATATGCAAACTGTATATAACGATAATACGCGGAACGCCTATGGTCGTTCAATTGATGATAATGTATTACGTTATATTTGCTTCTTCTACAGACAGTACAAGGATCGCTATAATTGCATTTGGAATAAATTCCGGAGCGTACGTTGCAGAGATCATACGTGCGGGAATAATGTCGATAGACAGAGGACAGTTCGAAGCGGGGAGATCTCTCGGACTGAATTATATCCAAACGATGCTTTATATAATTATGCCGCAGGTAATAAAGAGCGTGCTTCCGTCGCTGCTCAACGAAATAATAGCACTGTTAAAAGAAACTTCGGTCGCCGGTTACGTCGGAATCAAAGATTTGACAAAGGGCGCGGAAATAATAAAAGGCGTTACTTACAGTGCGTTCATGCCGTTGCTGATGGTCGCGTTTATTTACCTTGTGATCGTTATTATACTTACGAAGATCGTAAGCAGGATAGAGAGGAGGCTGCGCAGAAATGAACGGTGATATTTTGTTAAAGATCGAAGATCTGAAAAAATATTATAACGACGGTACCGTAAAAGCGCTTGACGGTATAAACAACGAAATAAGAAAA